>JAYUYR010000323.1:0-8639 GCA_043752405.1 Sphingomonas sp.
ATTCCCTATCAGGCGCAATCGAGCGAAACCGTAGTAGATGGCGGCAAGCAAGTTACCAAGACATCGACGGTGTGGCGCGAACTGGTCCTTTCGCCCGAAACCTCAACGCTCGACACCAGGATTGCGCCCGAGCGGCGTAAGCGGTCGATTTACGAAGCGGTCGTTTATGAAACGACGCTGACGGGCCAAGCAAAGTTTGTCATGCCGACAGACCTGGAGCGGATCGGTGTGCCCGTGACGTCCCTGGTGTTTGCCCGCGCCGAAATCCGTTTCGGCCTTTCGGATGCGCGTGGGCTTTTTGGAGCGCCGCCTGCGGTGCGCATAAATGGCAAAGCGCTTAAGCTTGAACCCGGCCACGGCCTTGGCGCGACCAACGGATCGGGTTTCTTTGCCTGGCATGATGCCAGCGCGCTCCCTAGCGGGCCGATGGTCGCCGATTTCGACTATCGCTTCCGCGGCAGTGACTCGATCACTCTTGCACCGCGCGCAGGCGACACGACCTGGAAAGTTACCTCGATTTGGCCAAGTCCTAGTTTTCAGGGCGGATTCCTGCCGACGACACGCAGCGTGTCGGACAACGGGTTTTCAGCAACGTACCGCGTCGGCAATCTTGCGCTCGGGCAGTCGCTCGTCAACGCGAACGACAACACGGTGCAGGTAGCATCAGACCGCAAGGGCATGTCAAGCTATGTCGAAACAGCAGGCGGGACATCACAGGGCGCGGCAAGCATTAGCCTGGTCCAGCCGGTTGATGTCTACTCACAAGTCAACCGAGCGACCAAATATGGTTTCCTGTTTATCGGCTTCACCTTCCTCGCGCTGCTTATGTTCGACGTGATCGGCGGCGTGCGCGTTGCGGGTGTTGAATATCTACTGGTCGGGATCGGTCTGGTGCTGTTCTTTGCGCTGCTGCTCGCCTTTGCCGAAGTGATCGGGTTCACATTGGCCTACATCATAGCGTCAGGCGCGATCATCGGGCTGATCACGGCCTATTCGGCAGCTGTCCTCAAAAGCTGGAAGCGGGCCGGCTATATCGGCGGGCTGCTGACCGCGCTTTATGCGGTGCTCTATATCCTGCTCAGCCTGGAAGCTTATTCGCTTCTAATCGGGTCGCTGATGCTCTTCGCGGCACTTGCCGGGGTCATGTATGTGACGCGCAAGCTCGATTGGGTAGCGCCGCGCGCGGAAGCATAAACGGAAACGGGGACACCCGATGAAGGTGTCCCCGCATTTCGTTAGGCGGCTTTCGCAACCTCAAGTACTTGCGTCTGACCGCCGATGGCGATCTTGCGCGGACGCATCGCTTCGGGGACTTCGCGAACGAGGTCTATGGTGAGGAGGCCGTTTTCCAGCTTCGCGCCCGAAACATGGACATAATCGGCCAATTCGAATTTGCGTTCAAAACCGCGTGCCGCAATTCCGCGATGGACGAAGTTCCGGCCATCGTTGTTTTCTGCTTTCTTGCCGGTAACGACGAGTAAGTTCTGCTGCGCGGTCATGTCGATCTCGTCGGGAGTAAATCCGGCGACCGCAAGCGTGATGCGGTAGGCATCGTCGCCCGACCGCTCGATATCGAACGGCGGGTAATTGTCGACCGCAGGCTGACGCGCGGCAGTTTCGAGAACGTCGAACAACCGGTCAAAGCCGATGGCCGAACGACGATAGGGTGTGAAATCAAATTCATTACGCATGTTTCAGTCCTTTCAAAGCAACTGTGGTTTACGCCGGACCCAAATGGCATCCGGCCCATACAAGATTGGAAAGGCCGAAAGCAGTTTCAAGTCGGGTTATGTAAAATTATCTCATCGAACCTGAAAGAAGACATGCTTTGCACTTGAACTTGTCCTCTTGCGTTGCAAATGGAGGTCAACACCTACAGGACAATCCATCGATGGCCGAACTAACTCTCCCCGCAAACAGCAAGATCAAGGCTAAGGGCCGCGTCAACAAAGCCGCGGCGGGCGCGACGCGGGTGAAGAATTTCAAAATCTATCGCTACGATCCAGATAGCGGCGAGAACCCGCGTTATGACAATTTCGAAGTCGATCTCGACACCTGCGGGCCGATGGTCCTCGACGCGCTGATCAAGATGAAAGGTGAGCAGGATTCGTCACTGACGTTCCGCCGGTCATGCCGCGAAGGGATTTGCGGCTCGTGCTCGATGAACATCGACGGCAAGAATGGCCTGGCCTGCACGACCGCGATCGATGACATCAAGGGCGAAGTGCGCATCACCCCCCTGCCGCATATGGACGTCATCAAGGATCTGGTTCCCGATTTCACGCATTTTTATGCGCAATATGCGAGCATCCAGCCGTGGTTGAAGACTGTAACACCGACGCCATCTGGCACCGAGCGCCTTCAATCGCCCGAGGACCGCGCGAAACTCGACGGCCTGTATGAATGCATACTCTGCGCGTGTTGCTCGACGAGCTGCCCGAGCTATTGGTGGAACAGCGACAAGTTCCTCGGTCCTGCCATCCTCTTGCAAGCCTATCGCTGGCTTGCGGACAGCCGCGACGAAATGACCGGCGAGCGGCTCGACGAGCTGGAAGACCCGTTCCGCCTCTATCGCTGCCACACGATTATGAACTGCGCCAACGCCTGCCCCAAGGGATTGAATCCGGCGCGGGCGATTGCCGAAGTGAAGAAGCTGGTGGTCGAGCGGGCTGTGTAGCCCCTCGTGAGCGATGACGCAGCATTCCTGTTTGGCGAAGACCCCGATCACCCCGGTTGGCACAGTTGGTCGCTCAGTGACGAAACGCGGTATAACGGGTTTCTTGGTCCCCTGCTCGTCAAGCGCGAGGGCGACCATGCCCGCGTCCGGATGATGCCCGAACACAAACACTCTAATCTATCAGGTGCGGTGCACGGCGGGACGACATTAGGCTTTATCGATGTTGCGCTGTTCGGTGCCTCGCGGGTGTTCGGCCTGATTGAAGCCGGAACCGCTGTCACGCTCGACCTGTCCGTCCAGTTTATCGGCGCCGGCAAGACGGGCGAATTAATGGAAGCCAACGTCGAGTTGCTGCGCGAAACTCGGCGATTGCTGTTTCTGCGCGGACTGGTGACGCAGGGCGATGACAAGGTGGCCGCGTTTTCGGGCACCATCCGAAAATCCACGACTCGATGACTGTTCTTGATCGCTATCACGCGCTGGTCGCGATGGGTGAACTCCGCGCGGATGTCGAACAAGCCGATGCCGCAGCGCGCCTCAACCGGCTGCAGTGCGAACTCGAAGCAGTTCCGCCGCGCGGATCGATCCTGTGGCGACTGGGCAAAGCCAAATCACCGCCGCCCAAGGGCGTCTATTTGTGGGGTGGCGTCGGGCGCGGCAAATCGATGCTGATGGATTTGTTTTTCGACCGGCTGAAGGTCAACCGCAAGCGCCGCGTTCATTTCCACGAATTCATGATCGAGGTGCATGACCGCCTTCGCCATGAACGAATGAACGAACGCGGCGACCCCATTGCGCCTGCAGTTGCCGCAATTGCCGACGAAGCCTGCTGCCTGTGTTTCGACGAGATGGTCGTCAACAATTCGGCGGATGCGATGATTCTGTCGCGGCTGTTCACCGGCCTGCTCGAGGCAGGCGTGACAATCGTCACCACGTCGAACCGCGCGCCGTCCGAGCTCTACAAGGACGGCCTCAACCGCGAGCATTTCCTGCCCTTCATTGCAACCGTCGAACGTCGCCTTGATGTGATCGCCTTGAACGGCCCGACCGATTACCGGATGGATCGGCTTGCGGGGGTCAAGACCTGGCACGTTCCCAATGGCCCCGAAGCCACCGCCGCCGTGCGCGAGGCGTTTTTCAAGCTGACCGACTATCCGCCCGAAGATGCGGTGCACGTCCCCACCAGCGAGATTGATCTGGGCGGCGGGCGGATGCTGCATGTACCCAAAAGCCTTAAAGGTGTCGCTGTTTTCAGCTTCAAACGGCTGTGCTCAGAGGCGCGCGGCGCTTCCGATTATCTCGCCATCGCGCGACGATTCCACAGCGTCTTCGTTGTTGGTATTCCGAAACTCGGCCCCGAGAACCGCAACGAAGCCGCGCGTTTTGTCACGCTGATCGACGCTCTCTACGAACATAAGGTCAAATTGATCGCGACGGCCGATGCCGAACCTGCGGATTTATACAAAAGTGGCGACGGGGCGTTTGAATTCGAACGCACTGCAAGCCGCCTGATCGAAATGCAATCGATGTCCTACCTTGCGGAAGGCCACGGATAGGCTAGCGTCCGCGCAACTGGAGGACTTCCTATGCGTAAAACTTTGCTATTCGCCGCCACCGCCCTGATCGCCGCACCCGCCGTTGCCGCGCCACCCGCGATGTCGCCTGCCGATAGCGCCGCGACCAAAACAATGTTCGAGACCGTCATTAATATCCCGACGGTGCTCGGTCGCGGCAAGGTGCCTGAAATGGCGACCTATCTGGCGGGCGAGTTTAAGACTGCGGGCTTTCCTGATGCCGACGTTATGGTGATGCCGCATGAAACCACCGGCGACAAAACTGCCGTTTTGATGGTGCGTTGGCGCGCAAGCGGCAAACCGGCGAAACGCCCGATCATGTTGATGGGCCATATGGATGTGGTCGAAGCCAAGCTCGAAGACTCGACAACCAATCCGTTCGTGCTGACGACACGCGATGGTTATTATTACGGTCGCGGGACCATTGATATGAAGGCCGGGATCGTCGGCATATCGCGCGCGCTGATCCAGTTGAAAGCACAGGGGTTCAAACCGAAGCGCGATCTCGTCGTATTCTTCACCGGTGACGAGGAAACAAATGGCATCGGTGCCGAAAAAGGTGCGACCGAATGGCGCGCAATGATGGGCAATCCCGAGTTTGGCCTGAACGCGGACGGCGGCGGAATCGGCTACTTGCCGAACGACCAGCCGCTCGGTGCACGGATCCAAACTGCCGAAAAAACCTATGTCGATTACAGCTTCAGCGTCACGAACCGTGGCGGGCATTCGTCGAAACCGCGCAACGACAATGCGATTTATGAGTTGTCGCAGGCGCTGACGCGGCTTGGGGCCTACCGTTTTCAGCCGATGCTAGGCGAGACGTCACGCGCGGCATTTGCAGCAGCGGCGAAGGTCGATCCGCGACCGCAGATCAAGACTGCGATCAACGCTTGGCTCGCAAACCCGAATGACGGGGCGGCAGCGGATGCGATCGAGGCCGATGAGACCTATGCGGGCCTGACGCGGACGCGTTGTGTAGCGACCGAACTGACAGGCGGGCATGCGCCAAATGCCCTGCCGCAACTGGCAAAAGCGACGGTTAATTGCCGCCTGTTTCCGGGTGTCGATCCCAATGCGACCCTGGCCGAGCTGAAAGCGATTGCCGGGCCGGGCGTGACGGTCGAACGGAAAGACGATTATGTTGCGTCACTCGCGTCGCCACTGCGTCCTGATGTGGTCGCCGCCGTGACGAAGGCCGTGACCACCCTTCACCCAGGCATGCCGGTCGCGCCTGAAATGTCGACCGGAGCAAGCGATGCCCGACCGTTCCGCGTGGCGGGCATTCCGGTTTATGGTGTGGGCGGCGTGTGGGTGCGCGTGCCGGTCGATTTACGCGCGCATGGCAAGGACGAACGGCTTCCGGTCAAGGCACTTGATGACAGTGTGAAGCACTGGATGATCCTGACACAGGAAATGGCGGGAAAGTAAACGCTATTGCGAACCATATGCAAAGATAATGCCCTAAACTCGCATTCGGCGGTTGCCGCGCTGCACCTTAAGGCATAAGGCGCGCCCAATTCCGTTACGCAATTGGGAAGGACGCACGGCCACATGGCTCGCAAGAAAATCGCGCTGATTGGCGCTGGCAATATTGGCGGCACGCTCGCCCACCTCGCGGCGCAGAAGGAACTGGGCGACATCGTCCTGTTCGATGTCGTCGAGGGTGTCCCGCAGGGCAAGGCATTGGACCTGAGCCAGTGCGGCCCGATCGAAGGCTTCGACGCAAAAATTACCGGTACGAACGACTATGCCGAAATCGCTGGGGCCGACGTTATAATCGTTACCGCCGGGGTTCCCCGCAAAGCCGGGATGAGCCGTGACGACTTGCTCGGCATCAACCTGAAAGTTATGAAGGCGGTCGGCGAAGGCATCAAGGCGAACGCCCCGAACGCATTCGTCATCTGCATCACCAATCCGCTCGACGCGATGGTCTGGGCGTTGCGCAAGTTCTCCGGCCTGCCCCACCGTATGGTCGTGGGCATGGCGGGCGTGCTCGACAGCGCGCGGTTCTCGCACTTTATCGCCGACGAGTTCGCGGTGTCGGTCCGCGATGTGAACACCTTCGTGCTTGGCGGGCATGGCGACACGATGGTCCCCGTCGTCCGCTATTCGACCGTCAACGGCATTCCGGTGCCCGATCTGGTCAAGATGGGGCTTTCAAGCGCGGACAAGATCGACGCGATCGTCAAACGCACACGCGGCGGCGGCGGCGAGATCGTTGCACTGCTCGGCAACGGCTCAGCGTTCTACGCGCCCGCTGCGAGCGGCATCGCGATGGCCGAGGCTTTCCTGCGCGACCAGAAACGCATCCTGCCCTGCGCGGCCTATGTCACCGGCCAATATGGCGTAACGGATTTATACGTCGGCGTTCCCGTCCAGATTGGGGCGGGCGGTGTCGAAAAGGTGATCGAGATCGAACTGGACGAGGCCGACAAGGCGGGGCTTACGGTGTCGGTCGATGCGGTGAAGGAACTGCTGGTGGCGTGTCGGGCGATTGATGGGTCGTTGGGCTAGGCTGTGGGCTCGTCAGTCCCTGCCCTCGCTGCTTGGCTTTGGATCGTAGGAGCACTTTTCGTGGCTGCCAGAGGTAAGTTTAGTTGGGCACTGGGTATCATCGCTGGCGGCTTGGCAATCGGCTGGGCACTTGCGGGTCCGCTAGCAATCTATTTGATGCTCTTCCCGGCTCTCGTGGCTTGTGCATTGGCCGTAGCATTTTTTGCAATTCGAACCGCCATCGCATGGCGCAGAAACAAGGTTGAACGAACCAAATGAGCATACTCGTAAATTCGCACACCCGCGTCATTACGCAGGGGATGACCGGCGAGACCGGCACGTTCCATACCGAGCAGGCACTGGCTTATGGCACGCAGATGGTTGGCGGGGTGACGCCGGGTAAAGGTGGAGCGACGCATATCGGGTTGCCGGTGTTTAACACCGTAGCTGAGGCGGTTGCGAAAACGCAGGCGACCGCGAGCGTCGTTTATGTCCCGCCGCCGTTTGCAGCGGATTCGATCCTCGAAGCCATCAATGCCGAGGTGCCGCTGATCGTGTGCATTACCGAAGGCATACCGGTGCTCGACATGGTCAAGGTCAAGCGCGCGCTGTCGGGTTCCAAGTCGCGGCTGATCGGGCCGAATTGTCCCGGCGTGTTGACGCCCGGCGAGTGCAAGATCGGGATCATGCCCGGCAGCATTTTTTCAAAAGGCTCGGTCGGTGTCGTCTCGCGATCGGGCACGCTCACCTATGAAGCGGTGTTCCAGACGACCGCCGAAGGATTGGGCCAGACGACAGCGGTCGGCATCGGCGGCGATCCGGTTAACGGTACCAATTTCGTCGATGTCCTCGAACTGTTCATGGCCGACGACGCGACGCAATCGATCATCATGATCGGCGAAATTGGCGGCGATGCCGAGGAACAGGGCGCGCAATTCCTGATCGACGAAGCCAAGCGCGGGCGCAAGAAGCTGATGGTCGGCTTTATTGCGGGGCTTACTGCCCCGCCCGGTCGCCGGATGGGTCATGCCGGCGCCATCGTTTCGGGCGGCAAAGGCGGTGCCGAAGACAAGATCGCCGCAATGGAAGCGGCAGGGATTAAAGTTTCGCCGTCGCCTTCGGAACTTGGGGTGACGTTAAAGGCGCTGCTCAACGCTTAGAGGAGGACCGTGTAATGGGACTCGAGAACGAAACTTTCACCGCCGAACACGAAGCCGGACCGTCATGGGCGCGAGCCGGTTGGTCACCGCTCGTCAACGACGATCTGACAGCCGCGCTCGATCCGACACAAATGGCGGTCGAGATCAAGAAGGCCGCCGCGAAAGCCGGTGCGCCTGTTACCGAAACCGACCTGGTCAAAGCCGCGTCGGATTCGATCAAGGCGATGATGCTGATCCGCACCTATCGCGTGCGCGGGCATCTTGCGGCAAATCTCGATCCGCTGGGGCTGACTAAAACCGAGCTCCCCGCCGACCTGACGCCTGAATATCATGGCTTTACCGAAGCCGATCTTGACCGGAAAATCTATCTGGGCGGTGCGCTCGGCTATGATTGGGGGAGCATACGCGAACTCGTCGCCACACTGCGCGCGAACTATTGCGGCAATGTCGGCCTTGAATATATGCACATCAGCGACGTCGAGGAGCGCGTGTTCCTACAGGACCGCATGGAAGGCAAGGACGCCGCGATCGCGTTCAGTCCCGAAGGCAAGAAAGCCATCCTCGCCAAAGTGATCGAGGCCGAACAATGGGAACGCTTTCTCGGCAAGAAATATGTCGGGACCAAGCGCTTCGGACTCGATGGCGGCGAGGCGATGATCCCTGCACTGGAAGCGGTCATCAAATATGGCGGCGCCATGGGCGTGCGCGAGATCGTGTATGGCATGGCGCACCGCG
>JAYUYR010000324.1:0-3419 GCA_043752405.1 Sphingomonas sp.
ACCGATCAACCGCGTCATCATCCGCTCGAGCACTGTCGGGTTTACCCCCGCAATTTCGACGTCGATGTTGATCATCACGTGCAACGCCGTCTTGCGCGCAACAAGCGACGGCTTCAGCGCTGCCTCGATCCGTGCCAGCATCGCGCTTCCATCGCTGACCTGGTCACGTGCTGCCAGATTGTGCGGTACATGTGCTGCCTGATCCAGATCATCGACCATGTGGAGCAACCGCTGCCCGTCACCAAGTATCGCCTGTGCCTTTTCACGATATGCCAGCGCCGCCGGGCCCAGCAATTGCCGGTCGATCATTTCCGCAAAGCCAAGGATCGCGTTCAGCGGTGTCCTTAGCTCGTGGATCAACTGGCGCAGCGAATCGACCGGCAACGTCGTGCCCGCAAACCGCGCTACCGGTCCGGCAATTTCGTCGGGTCGCGGTCGCCGCGCCGATCCGTGATAGCCCGCAAATCGCCCATCACGCGGATTGAACACGGGCGATCCTGAAATCAGCCAGTCGCCGCCTGCTGATCCCGCTCCCGCGACCAGCAGTCGGGCATCGCGAAACGGCGCGCGACGTCGAAAAGCGCCAGCGGCCTGTCCGTCGACGCCGCAACCGCCGGCATCGGCAATATAGGCGACGCTCGTGCCGACCAACGCTTCTCGCGGAGCGCCAATCACCCAGTCGAACAACCCGTCGGGGTCGGTCTCAAAGCTGAAATCTTCGAGCACAGGCACGCTGTCGAGGCGTAGGGGCGTCGCCGAACTCCCCAATCGGAATGCCTCGATGCGTGCCACCAGATTACGGATCTGTGCGCCGGCCTCCGGAATGTCGCCCTCGGCTCCCGGCAATGCAAAGTCGGTAAGCCCGTAACTCGCCAGGGCCCGAACCGCCTCGTCCGGCAAATCGCGCCGGTTACGCAGCACGGCACGTGACGCAGGCGGAAGTTGCGGAATGATCAGCTGCCAGCTTTCTCCGTTTAATTGCGCGACGGACAAGACCGGCGCGGCAACGACCGGCTCGTCAACACCGAACAGCGCAACCGCATCCGCATGACCAGCACGCGCCGACAATTGCGTCGCTGCCAGACGTCGCTGATCGACCGGCACAGTTCCGCGCAAAGCCGTAATTCGCGCGAATACGGCGTCGCGGACGGCAGGACTCAATCCGCCTTTTGCCTGCACCACGAGGTCGACAAGCTGCCGCCACTGCGCCGTCCGCCCGCCAACATCATCCGTGTCGAGCGAAAGCGCCGTCGCAAGCATCGAATCGTAGCGCACTATGTCCTCAAAACTACGGACCAGTCCACGACATGCAGTGGTCCGTTAATACTTTCGTTACCGTGAGACTCACGACGCGCCAAGCACCCGTTTTGGGACGTTGCATAGTGGCACAATTGCATTCACCCGCAATTTTATTATTGTCACGGGCAATGATCAAACTGGAAGCTGCGCATATGGTCGTTGAAGTTTTTGATTCGGTCGACCGTCGCATCTTGGCCGAACTCCAAACCGACGGACGCATGACCAATGTCGAACTGTCGACGCGCGTCGGCCTCACCGCGCCGCCCTGCCTGCGTCGTGTCCGCGCGCTCGAGGAACGCGGGGCTATATCCGGCTATCACGCGCAATTGAATGCCGATGCGCTCGGTTATGCCATCACCGTTTTTGCTATGGTCAGCCTGAAAAGTCAGGCCGAACCCGATCTCAAAGCATTCGAAGCGCATGTCGCCACGCTCGAACCCGTGCGCGAATGTCACATGCTCAACGGCGAGATCGACTTCATCCTGAAAGTCGTTGCGCGCAGTCTTCAGGAATTCCAGAATTTCCTGACGTCTTCACTTACAACCGCACCGAACGTCGCCAGCATCAAGACGTCACTGACAATCCGAACCGCAAAAAATGTGCCGGGCGTGCCGGTTCCAGATTAAACCGCTTGGTCGAGCCAAAGCAGCCAAAACGCTGCAATCTCCGCACGAGCGCCCTTCACCGACGTAAACGCCGTCCGGGCACTGGCCTTGTCACCCGACCGCAACAGGGCAACGCCCATCCGGGTGTTCACGGCATCGACATCGACTCCGCCTTTGGTCAGCGCGGTGCGATACAGCGCAATCGCCTTGTCATCCTGACCATAGCCAAGATAGGCATCTGCCGTTGCTGCAGCGACGCGACCGTTGGCGGCTGCGCCAGCCTGCCGTTCGGCAGCCGCAAGGGATGCCTTGTCACCAGCTATTTTGGCATTCGCCATTCCGCGTAATTCGGTAAGGGCGCGACTGCTTGCCGGGACCGCGCTTGTCGCCATGCCTTCATCGATGATCGACTTGGCTTCACCGGGAAGCCCTCGTTCGGTCGCGAGCGAAGCATATTCATAATAATCACGCTCGCCTGCCATACTCTTGGTGGCGCGCATCAAGCGGAAGATATCGAGGTTCAAATTCCCGTCGCGCTGCGCACTGTCGCGGTATACGACCAGGGCACTGCGCCAGTTGTCATTCGTCGGATAAGCGCGGACCTGTTCGCGCGTCCACTTGGCCGACTCGGCATTAAGCTTTGCTTTGTACGCCACGGAGGATGCGCGCTTGTACCAAGACTCGGGTGCCTTGGCTCCGGCGGCCGCTTTCGCTGCGACTGCCTTGTCAACGTTCGCAAGTCCCGTCGGAATATTGTTCGACTTGAAATTGGATTCAGCGAGCAAGAGATAAACGTCCTGCTCGGCCGACTTATAACCCAGCCGGTCCGCTTCGGTTAGATATTGTATGGCACGCGGGAAATCATTGGCGAGATAGGCAAACTGCCCGGCATAAAAATTCAGTTTAGGCAGGTCAGCATTTGCCAGCGGGCTGCCGCTCGTCATCATCGCAATGACCGCCTTTTGCTGCATCGCCTGATCTTTCAGGGCAGCACCCGTCTGCAAGCGCAACTGTGCGGCAACATACTTATCATCGGGGGTCGTCGCAGCCACTTCAGCCGCCGCAACTGCAACATCGGCACCTGCTGGATTGGCCTTGATCGCAGCTTGGGCTGGCCCTGCCGCGGCACGGAATTCCTTACTCAGCGTCATCTTTGGCCCAGCGGCAGGCTTCTCCTTTGCCGCCACGGCGATCGACGGCGCAGCACCCAGCATGAGAGCGGCGCCCAGCGCCAACGATGATACCAGCTTCATAACTCAAATCCTTCTGTCGCGGTTCGGTGACCGCATATCGAACCCGTGCCTAGCGTCGGTAAACCGAGCGCACAAGCATGGGTCAGTTGGGCCAACCAGACTGAACAACGCTTGAACTTGAATAGTGTGCCTTAAGCCGCTTCAAACATCTCTACCGGCAACGCCATTATGCTTTCCGCACCACCCTCGATCTTGCGGCGAAGCGACCCCGTATCGGGCATAATGCGTTCGGCAAAGAATCGCGCCGTCACCAGCTTGGCCT
>JAYUYR010000325.1:0-8636 GCA_043752405.1 Sphingomonas sp.
AAATGTCGATGACCGAGTGAGACAAGATAGCGACCAAGCACGCGCCCTGCTGCACGGTGGTCGCAACTGACAAGGTCGACAGGATAATCGGCACTTGACCGATTGTAGAGCAATAACTCGACCCCCTGGCTAGCAAGGATCCGCGCGTCTTCTGCAGGAACTTCGGTCAAGGAAAGGACCGCGTCGACCTGATAGCTAAGGATCTGATCGACAGCGTCGGACACTACCGAGAAATTTTCGATAGTGAAAAGCATAACGCGCAGGCCGTGTGCTGCCGCCGCACGCGATAACTCAGACAACACTTCTGGGTAGTTTGAGTTCGTGCTTGTCGTCATCAATATTGCAATAACATTTGAGCGGTGCGTCAGCAGTGCCTGCGCCATGGCATTGGGCCGGTAGCCAAGCGTTCGCGCGGCGGCAATTATACGCAGACGTGCATGTGCCGAAACACTGCCATCGCGAAACGTACGCGACACCGCTGATTCTGAAACCCCGGCGGCGATAGCGACATCGACGGCACGCGTGCGCGCAGGGAATTTGTCACCAGTGCGGGCTCTCCGAGGCATCACTCGCCTTAATCTGCCCATCAAATTGTTGCAAGCGGTTGCAACAATTTTGCTTGTCGTTGCGCTTCTAATGCATCAGTCCTTTACGAAAGCCGGCATCGAAACGGAGGGTCGTGGCACATAAAGACGAATATGGCGTTCTGGGCCAGACGGACGTTGCCCGGCGCTACGATGTGTATGAGTGCGGCGTTTGCCCGTCGCCGTACTTCTTTGACTGACCTCATCGAGCCAGCGTTTGCGCATTACTTCGAGCGTGTCCTGGCCGACGTAGCGTGGGCGATGATCGCAAAACGTTGCAGCTTGTTGTACGCGCTCGACGGCTGTGCAGGACGTGGCAAGCGGGCCAATCTCGATGTGCGTCCCTCTGGAGCACACCGCGTGACGCTTACCCGTCGAGAGGCGCTGTTGGCGGGGGCGGCGGTGGCTGCAACCGCCCCCACGCTCGCCCATACAGCAGTCAAGCAAAACGGCTTCCTCTGGGGCGTCGCCACGGCAGCGCACCAGATTGAAGGAAATAACGTCAACAGCGATTATTGGGTGATGGAGCATGTCTCCGGCACATATTTCAAGGAGAAATCAGGGGACGCTTGCGACAGTTGGAATCGCTGGCGCGAAAACTTGGCCATTGTAAAGGCGGCGGGGCTGAACAGTCATCGTTTCTCGGTGGAATGGGCGCGCATCGAGCCGGAGGCCGGCGAGTTCTCCCAGGCAACACTTGATTACTATTATCGCCTGTGCTTCGCTTGCCTCGAGGCGGGGATCGAGCCGGTAGTTACATTGCACCACTTCACTAGCCCGCGCTGGCCGCGTCGGTCATGGCGGCGCGGGCGCTGGCCAAGCGCACGCCGCGGGTGCTGGCCGTGCTTGGCGCTGGCCGACAGGCGCGCGCCCAAGCCGAAGCCTTTTGCGCGTGCTTCACGATCGAATTGGTTCGGATATGGGCGCGGCGCACCGACGGTGCCGATCTCGTGACGGCGGCAACGATGTCGCAGCTGCCGCTGGTCAGATCAGTCGATGTTGTAAGCGGATGCCATGTCGATCTGGTTGGTGGATTCCGCTCGGACATGCGCGAGGCCGACGATGCTTTAATGGCTCGCGCGATGGTCGTCACCGACGGCGCACCGGCGCTCGATGAGGCAGGCGACCTTGTCGCTGCAATTGCGGCGGGCGTGCTGAAGTCGGCAGACATCTTGCTACTTCGCGACATACTTGCTGATCAACGAGGGAAGACGCGGCGCGATATCACAGTGTTCAAGTCGGTGGGACACGCAGCCGAAGATTTGGTTGCGGTCGAACTGCTGCTGGCTCGAATCCATCAAGCAGCTCATTAGCTTCATCTCTTCTTGCGCCGGTGCTGCCTTCATGCAAATTGACAGGGTATGCAACAACTAACGACTGCTCGCATCGCCCGTGTGCGGGTGCTCGCATTTCTTGTTGTTGTGCAGTTTTTTTACGCTTGGGCTTGGAACACGAGCGACGTCCTGCGCCCCGCGTTTCGCAATGCAATGAATTTCTCACTGACGCAGGTCGGCGCAGGTTATTCGCTGCAAGTCGTCGGTGCGCTAGTCGGCGCGCTGGCGGTCGTGCGCTTCGAACATTTCGCTGGCCGTCGCCATGCGCTTGCGCTCGCATGTGCAGGTGGCGGTCTTGCGCTTCTTGCGGGACTGGCAGTAACGACTTGGGGCGGCTTTCTCGTCCAGCGGTTTGCGGTCGGCCTGTGCGGAGGTGCAGTGTTCCCGCTGACGATCGGGCTCATTGTCGAACTTTACGAAAGCAGGGTGCGCGGACGCTTGGCAAGCGTGATCGATGCGACCTACTTCGCCTCCGTTGCAGTGCTCGGGATCGCAAGCGGCTTCGCAGGGCTGGACGGCTGGCGGATATTGCTGTGGATCGGCGGGCTGCCCCCGTTGGTGGTGGCGTTTGCCTGCTACTGGCTGGTCCCCGCCTTTCCCGCAGGCCACGTAAATACTGAACGCGCATCGATGCGGGGACTGTTCGTGCATCCCCATCGCTCGCGCACTATTGCGGTTGCTGCCATGCTTGCTGCAAATGCTTGCGGCTACCAAGCCTTCAGTGGCTGGCTGACGACCTACCTGTATGAAGTCGCCGGGTTAGAGGGACAGGCCGTCGGTGCGATCGTTGCATGCCAATTCGTCGGTGGGGTTTTTGGCTGTCTTGCGTGGGGTTGGGCAATCGATCGTTACGGGCGGCGGGTCGGTGCGATTGGGCTGTTATCGGCCGCAGCGGCGGCATTAATATTCCTCGCGTCGCCACCTTCGGCAGTAATGTTCGGGATAGCTGCTGCAGCCTTCGGTGTTTCCTTTTCGGCAATCGTGACAATCGGTCCGTGGCTTGCCGAGTTATACCCGCCCGCGCTGCGCACGGCAGCGACGGCTATGTTTCAGTGGGGCCGCTTCGTCAGCCTGCTTGCGCCGCTGGTGACGGGCGGGGTTGCGGCGCAGGTGGGTTTGCCGTTGGCGATGAGTTTGTCCGTCGCATTGTTTACGCTAGCGGCGTTCCTTTGGTCGCGCCTTCCTGAAACGCTGGTGCGTTAAGTGCCGAATCGCGCAAGAGCGTATGGCGCAGGGTCAACATGCGGCGGCGAGCCCGATACGAGTTCGGCAATCAGCCGTCCGGTTGATGGCGCACCGATCATGCCGTCATGGCCGTGGCCGACTGCTGCAAACAGGCCGGGATGGAACGCGACAGGCCCGATCGCCGCGACACTGTCGGGAAGCGAAGGTCGAAAGCCCATCCAAAGTCGTCGTGTTTCTGCCTTCATGCCGGGAAACAGCTCGTCGAGGTGACGGCGCAGGACGATCGCGCGTGTTTCGTCGGGCGGCGCATCGAGACCTGCAAGCTCGACAGTCCCCGCCAGCCGCAATCCCTCGGCCATCGGCGTGATCGCCAGACCACGCGCACGGTGGATCAACGGCAGCGCGATAGGGATCGACGGCACCCCCAGCTGCAGGTGATAGCCGCGCTCGGTTTCGAGTGGGATGCGCGCACCCAATGGATACAGCAGCGTCTTCGACCAGGCGCCGGCGCATACGACCACGGTCTGCGCGATAACATTGGCCTTGCTCGTCAGCAGTTGCCAGCCGTCGGGGCCGGGGATCAATTTCAGCACGTGTTCTTGCCGGAGGGTTCCGCCACGCTCGACGTAACGGTCGAACAATGCATCGACGAGCTTGTGCGGCGACAGCGTATAGCCGTTATTAGGAAACAGCAGCCCGCGCTTGGCAAACGACGCAATACCGGGAAACAGTTCGCGCAAACGATCCGGACCCAGCGTTTCGCAACCGATGCCCAGTTCGCCCCGGATCGCGTTGGCAAGCAATTCATCCTTGCCCGGCCTCTCGCCACGCGCCAGCACGACCCCGCCCGACTGGCACAGCAGACGTCCAAAGTCGGACTCGCCAAGTAGCGTGCGATATCCATCGAAAACGCCGCGATGCAACGCATGCAAGGCGCGTGCGCCACGCCGGGCGGCACTGGCCCGGCTGGCTAGGACCCACTGCATCAACCACGGTGCCGCGCGCAGCAGATATCCCGGCCGAACCCGCACTGGGCCGTACGGATCCATCAGCCATCCGGGTACCCGCCACAGCATACCGGGGAGCGCAACGGGCAGATGTGCGTCGCCGTTGATCAGCCCGGCGGTCCCGAACGACGCGCCATTCGCTACCCCGGCCGCATCGAACAGCACGGGCGCGCGGCCATGCTGCTGGAGGAACCCTACGCACGACAGGCCGATGACTCCTGCACCGATAACCGCCACATCGACACGATCCGCCGTCATTTGGCGAGATCACCTAGTTCAGCAGCGAGAGGCCCCAGCCACGGTGCATAGTTTCGCCACTGATCGATCCACTTACTCGTCAGCGGCTGACGGACCTGTTCAGAACTTGCGGTGCGCACCGACCGGTCATTGGCGTAAAAGTTCAAGCAACCCTCTTCGAAGCCAAGCCCACAATGGTTGAGCAACCGCTCGATCTCGGGACGTGAGTCGGCGACCAATGCCTCGTGGTCGATCCGGTGCACGCGTCCCGGAAGTGTCGCCTCATAATGTTGCATCAGCTCGCAATACTCGCGGTAATATTGCCCAAGCTCGGTCAAGTTGTAGGTAAATCCCTGTCCGCGCGAAAAATGCTGCTTGAACGCGGAAAACCCTGTCGCCATCGCGCCACGTCGTGCGTCGATAATCTTTGCGTTGGGCAGGATCAGGTGGATCAGCCCGATATGCGCGAAATTGTTCGGCATCTTGTCGATGAAATACGGCCGCGCGGTCTTGCGCTGAATGCGCGTGCCGTCGAGATACCGCCGTCCGAACGGAGCCAGTCCTTCGCGATCGAGTGCGAGAAGACCATCGAGATAGCTCGGCAGAGCCTCCGCGCGATCGGGTGCGTGACGACCGCTCAGGTCGGCAGCGATCGACCCGATGTCGGGCAGTTCCATCGTCCCCTCGACCAGACTGTGGCTCGCAAGAATTTGTTCGATCAGAGTGGAGCCTGAGCGCGGCAGCCCGACAACGAAAATAGGATCGGGCGCGGGATCCCCCGATCCGGCCCGCGCGGCGAACGCTGCGGGCGTCATCAACCGTCGCGACGCCTCCAGATGCGCGGTCGATTGGGCGGGATCATAGGGTAATTCGGCCCGGCGCATTGAGTTGCCTTTGGCGTAATGGTCGAACGAAGCGGCCCAGTCTTGTCCATCTTCGAGCGCCTTGCCGAGCGCGAAATGCAGGTGATAGCGGTCCTCGTTGCGTTCCGCCTGAGGTAGCGCGGCGCGCATTGCCGCAACCTCGTTGGCACTGAACCTGACCGTCTTGAGATTGGCAAGGCTCCACCATGCATCACCGAGCGTCGGCGAAAGCGCAATCGCCCGGCGATAGGCGGTCACGCCATCGTGGCGACGTCCCACCGTCTTCAGCACATGGCCATAGCTGACCCACAGCCGCGACTGATCGGGGTGCCCCATCAAAATTGTCTCATAAGCGGTGAGCGCCGCGTCATAATCGCCAGTCCGAACGAGCACGGCCGCCTTCACGGCAAGGTACCCGACATCGTCCGGGTTGCCCGCGATTAGGTGATCCGCCTCGGCATGTGCCTGCGTAAATTTGCTCTGGCGATGAAGCACGGTCACATAATTTGCACGAGCCGCGTCGAAATCAGGCGCCAGTTCGAGCGCACGTACAAGCAGTTTTTCGGCATCGGCATAACGTCCAATCCGACCTGCTACCTCGGCAAGCATCCGGATCGCCGCGACATCAGTCGGGGCGGTGTGCAGCCTTTCGCGCAGCAGCCGCTCGGCCACGGCAATCTCACCACGCTGCATCGCTGCTGCCGCCTCGATCACCAACGGCGTCCGTTGCGCCTCGGCAAGCGACGCGGCAAGGTCGACGCGCATCAGCTCGGAACCGAACCGCCGCGCTGCAGCCGCCCGGGGAACAGTCGCCGCTCTGCAATCAGTCCTTTGTCTTCGATGCGCAGCGCCATCATCTCGACGGCTGCCTTCGCCATATGCTCTACCGGCTGATCGACTGAGGCGATATCGTGACTGAGCCAATGCGAGGCCTCGATCCCGTCAAACCCGGCCACCGCCACATCTTCGGGCACGCGTTTGCCAAGCGTGTGGACCAGTGCATCCTTTGCGCCGATCGCCATCATGTCGTTCGCAGCGATTACCCCGTCATAATCGCCGATCCCGCGTTTCGCCCAGTCAGTAATTGCAGCGACGCCACGATCATAATCGAAATCGCCACGAAATTCTGCGACGACTGTCGCGCCGCCGCGTGCGAGTTCTTCCTCGACGCCGCGCATTCGCTCGTTGCCGACAAACGATTCCTGATAGCTCCGGATTAGTGCGATCCGTCGTCTTCCGGCGTCAAGTACATGCCGCGCAATAATAACCCCTGACGCCCGATGGTCGCAACCAACCGAGGCGAAACGCTCTTCACCAGAACGGTTGTAGAACAGCAGCGGCACATGCGCCTGCGCAAGGTGATGAAGATCTTCGGGCGGGATCGACGCGGCGGCAATCACACCGTCGAGCTGGTACGACAGAATATGGTCGATGACCGCGCCGATCTCTCCCTCGTCTTCGAGTAGGAAAAGCATGACGCGGACGCCAATCGTCGAAAAGGCCTGGCTCAGCGCTAGTAGGACGCCGGGGTGATGGCGGTTCGTTTCGTTAAACAGGATCAGTCCTACGACGTTTGACCGCCGCGTGACGACTGCGCGCGCCATGACATTGGGCCGGTAACCGAGTTCGCTCGCGGCGCGGAGAATGCGCGCGCGCTTTTCGGGGGCGACGCTCGCGCCAGGGGTAAATGCCCGAGACACGGCCGACGCTGACACGCCAGCAGCGAGCGCCACATCCTGCGAGGTCAGTCGGCGATGCGATGCAGCCGTGACGTCGCGTGCAGCGCGATTGCGCCTCGGCTCGATCTTCACGGCCACAGGGCAGACCGTGTGTTCGCGCAGATGGCAGGTATGACAAATTGTTTGATCATCGTGACTGCTCTTATCGGCAATGCCACCCCGCGATCAACCGCATTCGCATAGCCTATTGCAAGCCCTTGCACTCCATGTCATCATCTGGTCATCAATCCGGCGCACTAGGCAGCGGTCTCTCAAGGCCGCATCACGTGCGACGAGGTTGATGGCACAGCACAAGGGGGCGTTATGTCATTGCACCAGCGAGCTTTTTTCGTCGCGCTGATCGGAAGTTCAGCACTTGTCATACCAACACTGGTACTTGCGAAGGCCACCGGCGAGTCGGTAGCGCGCGATGCAGATGAAATCGTAGTGACGGCTCAAAAGCGTGAGGAAAGCCTCCAGTCGGTTCCGCTGAGCATCATCGCGTTGAATGGCAAAAGATTGGACGACCTGCAGGTTCGCAACTTTCAGGATTATGTCCAATTTCTGCCCAGCATCAATTTTGCACGCGGGTCTACCGGCGTTCCTGGCAACATATCGCTCAGCTTTCGCGGGATCGCAACCGATGGCGGGCTGATCGGATCGGGCACTTTGCCAACGGTCGGGATATATCTCGACGAGCAGCCGATCACGTCAATCACCGGATCGCTAGATATTCATGCCTATGACATTGCCCGCGTCGAATCGCTGGCGGGGCCGCAGGGCACGCTTTATGGCGCCTCGGCACAGTCGGGCGTGTTGCGGATCATTACTAACCGCCCCGACGCGACGAAGTTTAGCGCCGGCATCGACCTCGAAGCCAACAAAATCCTGAAACATGGTGCTGGAGGTACCGTTGAAGGGTTCGTCAACGTGCCGATCGTCGCCGACCGGGTCGCTCTACGCGCAGTCGGTTGGTATGTGCGCACCGGCGGATATATCGACAGCATCCGGCGTTCGCGTACTTTTGCGTCATCGAAGATAACACAGACCTCGCTCGTCGGCACCGATCTCAATCAGTCGGACGTCGTCGGGATGCGCGCACAGCTCGGCATCGACCTCGATGAAAACTGGACCGTGACGCCGTCGGCCGTCTATCAGAAGACCGCTTGGGATGGTCCATACCGGTCGGACGATGACAAGGCTGGCGTGTTGAAGGTTGGTCACTTCTACCCTGAATTCGGGCGCGACGAATTTTATCAGGTTGGCGCAACGATCACGGGCAAAATCGCCGACTTTGATCTAACTTATGCAGGCTATTACATGAGCCGTACATTCGCTAGCCAAAACGACTATGCCGACTACGGCTTTTACTATGATGCGATTGCCGGATCGGGCTCTGGCGTCGTCGACAACGCGGGCAAGCTGATCGACCCTTCACAAATTTACAACAACCACCGGCGGACAACGAAGCTCAGCCAGGAATTCCGCATTGCTTCACCGCGTGATTCACGCTTCCGCGTCATCGCCGGGCTGTTCTACCAGCGTCAGACCGAACTTGGCCAAGACGACTATCTGACGCCGAACTTCGCGACGCGACTGTCGGTGCCGGGGCGCCCCGGCCAGGTATGGCTTACGCTACAAAACCGGATCGACCGCGATTATGCCGCGTTCGGTCAGGCCGAATTCGATCTAACCGACAAGCTTACCG
>JAYUYR010000326.1:0-3417 GCA_043752405.1 Sphingomonas sp.
TTCGGCGTTCGAATAGACGCGGAGCGCTGCGGTTTCGAGGTCGCAGCCATGCTTTTGCTGATGCATCAGGCTGTTGGCGCGGACATGGTTCATGCTCGACGGTTCGTCGGCGCTGGCGGCGAGGAAGGCGGCATCGGCAATCATCCGCGTTTGCAGCGGGAGCAAATCGCGGAAGATGCCCGACAGCGTGACGATGACGTCGATGCGCGGGCGGCCAAGCTCGTTCAGGGGGATCAGTTCGGCCCCCGCAAGACGACCATAGCTGTCGAAGCGCGGGGCAGCGCCGATCAGCGCAAGGACCTGGGCAACTTGCGCGCCTTCGCTCTTCAGATTGTCCGTACCCCACAGCACCATCGCCAGCGTGGTCGGCGCGCTGCCGGTGTCGGCCGTGTGGCGCGCGATGAGCGCTTCGGCCTGTGCGGTGCCGTCCTGCATCGCAAAGCGGCTGGGGATGCGGAACGGGTCAAAGCCGTGGATGTTGCGGCCAGTGGGCAGGACTTCGGGGTTGCGGATCAGATCGCCGCCCGGCGCAGGGCGAATATAATGTGTATCGAGCGCTCGGACGACGCCGCCGAGCTCGTCTTCGTTGATGCTGTGTAATCCTTCGGGAATCAGCGTCTGCTCAAGTTCGTAAAGCTGTGTCGCAAGGGTGTCGGGGTGGGTGGCGTCGAGGTCGAGCACGGATGCGGCGTCGGCCATCATTGTTTCGAGCGCAATGCGTTCGTCGCCGTCAGGCGAACTGCGATAGCGGTCGAGGAGGACTTTCAGGTCGCTCAACCCGGCATACAGCCCCGCTTCGGTGAGTGCGGGCGTCAGGTAACTGATCAGCGTCGCGCTCGACCGGCGCTTGGCGATCAATCCTTCGGACGGATTGTTCGACGCGTAGAGATAGAAATTGGGCAAGTCGCCGATCAACCGCTCGGGCCAGCATTTGCCCGAAAGGCCAGCTTGTTTGCCCGGCATGAATTCGAGCGCACCATGGGTGCCGAAATGGAGGACCGCATCGGCGGCGAAATCTTCGCGAAGGTAACGATAGAAAGCGCTGAACGCATGTGTCGGGGTGAATGTCCCTTCGAACAGCATCCGCATGGGGTCGCCTTCATAGCCAAAGGTCGGCTGGACGCCGATGAAGATTTTGCCGAACTGTACGCCGTAGACGTGGATCGTGCTGCCATCCGCCTGCGATTTGCCCGGTGCTGGCCCCCATTGCGCTTCGATTTCGTGCAGGAAGGGTTCGCGACGGACATGATCGTCGGCAGGGATACGGGCGTGGACATTAGCATCCGAGCCGAAGCGCTCGGCGTTTCCTTTCAGAAGCGCATCGCGCAGGGCGTCAATGCTCTTGGGCAGGTCAACGTCATACCCTTCGGCTTTCAGGCGACCGAGCGTGGCGAACACCGAAGCGAAAACCGAGAGATACGCAGCAGTGCCCGTCGCACCGGCGTTGGGTGGAAAGTTGAAGAGGACAATGGCGAGTTTGCGATTGGCGCGTTCCGAACGGCGCAGTGCGACCAGCTTGGCGACTTTGGCGGTCAGTGCTTCGGCGCGCTCGGGGCAGGAACGCATTTCGCGGATCAGGCCACCCGTCGGGAAAACGCAGCCGCGCGCGCAACCGGTGCAGGCCTCGCCCGAGCCATCCGACCGGCCGCCGAACATATTGGGGATGATCGCCCCATCGAGTTCAGGGATAGCGACCATCATCGTCGCTTCGAGCGGGAGCAGGCCCATTCGCCCCGCGCCCCATTGCTCAAGCGTCTGGAACTCAAGCGGGTGGGCCGAGATATAAGGGACATCGAGCCGCGCGAGCATATCCTCCGCAGCTTTCGCATCGTTGTAAGCCGGACCACCGACGAGCGAAAAGCCCGTCAGCGAGACAACTGCATCGACGGTCGCGATCCCGTCTTTCATGAAATAGGCTTCGATGGCGGGGCGCGAGTCGAGGCCACCGGCAAATGCGGGAACGACATTCAGGCCGCGTGCCTCTAACGCGCGGATCACGCCGTCATAATGAGCACTATCGCGGCCCAGCAGATAAGAGCGGAGCATGAGCAGGCCGACGGTGCCGGCTTTGGCATCATGCGTCAGGCGGCTCGCGTCGGTTGTCATCCGTTCGGGCAGATCGGGGTGATAGACGCCGACTTCGGGGTAATCGATCGGTGGCACGACTTTCATCTTGCCGCGCATGTCACGGCGCTCGCCATCGGCATAACGATCCACCAACGCGCGGATCATGTTGACGACATTGTCGTCGCTGCCCGCCAGCCAATATTGCAGCGTCAGGAAATAGGCGCGCACGTCCTGCGCCGTGCCGGGGATGAACTTCAGGATTTTGGGCAGGCGGCGGAGCATTTTCATTTGCCCCGCGCCCGAACTTGCGCCTGGCTTCGATGTGCCGCGCATTTTTTTGATGAGCGCCATCAGGCCAGTGGCTTCGGCATCCATCCGGTAATCGCCGATGCGCGTCAGCTTCACGACTTCGCTTGCCGACATCAGGCCGATCATCGCGTCGCAATCCTCGCGCCGCGCGCTGAGGGCGGGCATAACCGCTTTGATATGATCTTCAAGGAACAACATCGTCGACAGGATGATGTCGCCACGGGCAATGTCTCCGCGGCATTTGTCGAGGCTGGCGGGATTGCGTTCCCAGTCTGCCGCGGCGTGGAAATCGATGGTGATGCCCGACCCTTCGCGGACAAATTGCGCCGCTGCGCGCTCGACCGCGCCCGAAAGGTGATTGTCGAGCGTCACAATGACGACCCGGACTTTCGGTGTGAAGCTACCGTGCATAATGCGCCTTTGCGTCATAGAGCGTGTCGCGGGTGATCGTGGCGAGGCCGCGTTCGGCGGCGTAGCTTTCGGTGTTGCGGCGGGCCTTGCCCCGCACGAAGAACGGGATTTTGCCAAGTTCTTTCTCAGCTTCCGATGTCCAGCCCTGACCGATCGCCGGCACGGGCTCCGCGATGGTGGGCGCGGGCGCATGTGCCGCCAGATGGGACGACCCTGCCCCGTCCGAAAATTCGAAATCATCGCGGAACATCGTCAGCAGATGTTCTTCCAATCCCATCGTCAGCGGATGGACCCAGCTGTCGAACAATACGTTCGCGCCTTCCCAACCCATTTGCGGCGAGTGGCGCGCGGGGAAATCCTGGACATGGACGGGGGCGGAAATGACAGCGCAAGGGATGCGGAAGCGCTTGGCGATGTGGCGCTCCATCTGGCTGCCCAGCACGAGTTCGGGCGAAAGCGCTTCGATCGCGGCTTCGACTTCGAGATAGTCGTCGGTGATGAGTGGTTCGAGGTCATAGCGCTTGGCTGCGTCGCGCATGTCACGGGCGAATTCGCGGTTGTAGCAGCCAAGGCCGACGACGTTGAACCCGAGTTCGTCACGGGCGACGCGTGCCGCCGCAATGGCATGGG
>JAYUYR010000327.1:0-8623 GCA_043752405.1 Sphingomonas sp.
CTCGCCGCAGCAGCGGCCTTTTCGATCATTGCGCCGTCGGTCAGCCACGCCACAACGATCAATATCACCAATTACAGTTTTTCGACTGGGTCGCAGGACGGATTGCTTCATCTTACGGCTGGCGGGCCGTTCAACAGCACGACGCCCAGCTTTGGCCAGTTCAAGCTGACGGGCACCAATGTGACGGCAGGTAATACGCCGGTGACGTTCTTCACCTATTGTGTCGATCTGGCCAACGCGCTGTTCGTGCCAGGTGCATTTACCGTCGAGCCCCTTTCGTTGCTGTTCAGTCCCACGCAGGCGACAAACATGACTAAGTTGCTCGCCAACGTCGCCTCCCCGGTCACGGCTGACCAGTCAGCGGCAATGCAGCTTGCCATGTGGGAAATTGCATTTGATTTATCCGCAAGTCAGGACGTGCAGTCCGGCGGCACACAGGGCGATTTCTGGGTCACGTCCGGATCCAGCTCGACGGCGCGAACGCTTGCCAATTCCTATCTGGCAAATCTGACAACGTGGAGTGTGCCAGCGGGCGGCAATGCTTATCTGCTGTATAACGCGCAGAACCAGAGCCAGATTTTCTTCGCTGCTGTGGCTGTTCCGGAAGCGGCAACGTGGGGCATGATGATCGTCGGCTTCGGTGTGGTCGGCGCGACGATGCGTCGCCGTAAACAGGCTTATCGCCTCGCCTAGAGAATATCGCGCACCATATCCTGCGGTCGACACAAGCGGACACCCTTTTCGGTTTCCACAAGCGGACGGTTGATCAGCAGGGGGTGCGCGACCATCGCGTCGAGAATGGCATCGTCGCTGACGGCAGCTTCAATCAAACCGAGTTCTTCCGCCGGTGATCCCATGATCCGCATCCCTTCGCGCGCCGTCATCCCGGCTTTGGCATATAGTGCGACCAGCCGCTCACGCGTCGGCGGATTTTCCAGATATTCGATGACTGTCAGGTCAACACCCGCTGTTTCTTCCAGGATTGCCAGCGTCTTGCGCGACGTACCGCAAGCGGGGTTGTGATAGATTGTCGCTTTCATCGTTCATCCTCCGTCATCAGCCAGCCGCTGAGCCAATATCCCGCTGCTGCGCCTGCGACTTGCGCCAGCACAAACCCCGGCACGTCGATTATGCGTATTCCGGAAAAACTATCGGTCATTGCCCGTGCAAGCGTGACGGCGGGGTTAGCGAAGCTCGTCGATGAGGTGAACCAATAGCCGGCGATAATCCATGCTGCGACAAGGGCAGGGACCGCATCGGGCCGGTAACGCAGGCCAAGGCGTATCGTCATCAGCAAGCCGAACGTCGCGACAACTTCGCCCAACCAAACAGTTGGTCCGGCCCGCAACTTCACGCCTGTTTCGATCAGCGCATGCCCGAACATTGCATGGGCGAGCATCGTTCCTGCGATGGCTGCCACGATCTGGACGGCGACGACGGGCCATCGCGACTGCCCCTTGGATAGCAGCGTGACGACAGGATTGAACTGCGCGCCCGAGATCGGCCCCAGCAGTGTGATTAGCACATAAAGCATCGCACCCGTTGCGGCGGTGTTTCCCAGCAACGCGACGGCATCGTTACCGCCCGCCAACTGTTCAGCCATGATGCCCGACCCGACCACGGTGGCAACCAACAGTACGGTACCGATGCCCTCGGCGGCGAGGGCGCGTCTCACGCGACGGCGCTTTCCGGTTCAACCACGCATACTTTTCCGCCGCAGCAATTTTCCATTAGGTAACCGACCAGCCCGTTCATCGCGGTAAAATCCGCCGAGTAGATCAGAGACCTGCTTTTGCGGACGCGGATGACGAGGCCGCTGCGTTCGAGCTGGGCGATGTGGAACGACAGCGAAGAGGCGGGTATGCTCAGGTGTTCGGCGATTGCACCCGCCGGCGCGCCATCGGCACCGCACTGCACCAGATACCGAAATGCTGCGAGCCGATGTTCTTGGGCAAGAGCAGCAAGTGCCTGAACTGCGTTCGTCCATTCCATAATTTGACATTAATAGAAACATTGAATCAATGTCAAGGGAATTAAGAACTAGGACTGGTTGTAATTGCGAGTGATTATCGATAGCAGAATCGCAGATTGATTCTGTGGGGCGATATGCGCGTTATTTTGGGTTGTGCAGCAATAGCATTAGTTTCCGGTTCGGGCATGGCATTTGCCGATGAGGCGGACGACGAGCAAACGATCATCATTACGGGTCGCAGCGACGGCTATCGCACGGTCGAAACAACCAGTGGCACGAAAACGTCGGTGCCAATTCTCGATGTGCCGCAGTCGATCTCGGTCGTGACGTCCCAACAGATCAACGACCAGGCGATCCGCTCGATTGCCGATCTCGTCCGCTATATTCCGGGTGTATCCTCGGGGCAGGGCGAGGGGCACCGCGACCAGATCACTTTGCGCGGAAACAACTCGACGGCGGATTTTTTCGTCGATGGCCTGCGCGATGACGTTCAATATTTCCGCAGCTTTTACAACATCGATCGTGTCGAGGTTCACAAAGGTCCAAACGCGATGATCTTCGGGCGCGGCGGCGGCGGCGGCATTTTGAACCGTGTGACCAAGGGCGCGTTGATCGACCAAACGCTCGGCAGCATAACCACGTCGGCGGACACGTTCGGCAGTGTCTATGTCGCGGGCGACGCCAACATCACTTTTGGTCGGGCGGCGTTTCGGCTGAATGCGTTTTCCGAAAGCCTCGACAATCACCGCTATGCCTTTGGCGGCACGCGCTTCGGGATTAACCCGACGGTCGGCGCTCAGTTGGGCGAGAGGTTAAAGGTCCAGCTCGGTTATGAATACGTCCGCGATAACCGCGTCGTCGATCGCGGGATTCCGTCGGCTTTTTTAGGCACGTTTGCGACGCCGGCCGGGCCTGCCAGCGGTTTGCGTGATACTTTCTTCGGCGTGCGCGGCGTCAATCAAACCGAATTCGAAGCGCATGTTGTCCGTCTTCGCACCGAAACGACATTGACCGATAACCTTACCCTGAGCTCGCAGGCACTCTATGGCGACTATGACAAGGTTTATTCGAATGTGTTTGCTGTCACACCGATAAGCACGACAGCAATGGTAGGTATCGAGGCCTATCGCGATCCGACACGGCGCAAGACTTTCATTGCCCAGAGCAATTTGCAGTGGCGCATCGCCACGGGACCGATCAGCCATGTGATCCTGCTCGGCACCGAATATACCGATCAGGACACTACGAATGAACGGACCAACGGCTTCTTCGATCCGTTGGTCCTATCGGCGGCCAACCGGCGGCGGACGGTTGCACTGACCAACCCGATCGTCATCCCCGCTGTGACGTTCGTTCGCGGACCGGCGGGCAACAGCAACCGTGCTGTTGCGACGCGGCTCAAACAACGGTCTTTTTATTTTCAGGACCAGATCGGCTTGGGTGACAAGATCGACCTCATCGCAGGCCTGCGTTATGACCGTTTCAATCTTGCTTTCACCAACAGCTTCACGGCGCAGACATTCTCGCGCATTGACGAGCTGTGGTCGCCGCGCGTTGGGTTGGTGTTCAAACCAGTTCCTCAGGCGTCATTCTACGTCAGCTATGCCAAGTCGTTCCTGCCGCAATCGGGCGATCAGTTTTTGTCGCTCGATCTGACGTTGGCGGCGTTGAAGCCCGAGACTTTCAATAACTACGAGATCGGCGCGAAGTGGGACATCAAGCCCAATCTGTCGCTGACGGCCGCAGTATATCGGCTGGATCGTGGCAATACGCGTGCGGCCGGGCCGGTTCCGGGAACGACGGTATTGACGGGTCAACAACGCAGCAAGGGGGTCGAACTCGGCCTGAGCGGTCGGGTGACACCGCAGTGGCAGACGAGCCTCGGCTATGCCTATACTGACGCCGAAATCATGCAGAATACGACAGCAGCACCTGCGGGCCGCAAAGTCGCACAAGTGCCGCGTCACCAATTCTCGCTGTGGAACCGCTATGACATCAGCGACCGGTTCGGCGTTGGCGTCGGCGTCTACCATCAGGCCAAGCAGTTCGCGACGATCAGCAATCTGACCGAACTGCCCGCCTACACCCGCGTCGATGCGGCCTTGTTCGTTCAACTAAGCGACCGCATTAATGCCCAGATCAACGTCGAGAACTTGACTGACACAACCTACTTTCCTGTCGCGCATAACGATAATAATATCTCGACGGGCGCACCAATCAACGCGCGTTTCACGCTGGGGGTAAAGTTCTAAGCCGCCTCGCGCGCCAGCCATTCCTCAAGCCATTTGATGGTATAGTCGCCGTTCTGAATGTCGGGCTCGGCCAACAACGCCTGATGCAGCGGAATCGTCGTTTTCACACCGTCGATCACCGTTTCCTCGAGCGCGCGGCGCAGGCGCATCATCGCGGCCTCGCGCGTCTTGCCGTAGACGATAAGCTTGCCGATCATGCTGTCGTAGTAAGGCGGGATGCGATACCCTGCGTAAAGCCCGCTATCAAAGCGGACGTGCATCCCGCCGGGCGCGTGGAAATAGTTTACAAGGCCGGGCGACGGCGCAAAGGTTTTCGCATCTTCGGCATTGATCCGGCACTCGATGGCATGGCCGACAAATTCGATTTCGTCCTGTGTCACCGAAAGCGGCTTGCCTTCCGCCACGCGGATTTGTTCGCGGACCAGGTCGATGCCGGTGATCATTTCGGTGACCGGATGTTCGACCTGAAGCCGGGTGTTCATTTCGATGAAGTAGAACTCTCCGTCTTCCCACAAAAACTCGATTGTTCCGGCACCGCGATAGGCCATGTCGGCCATCGCCTTGGAAACGACGCCACCCATCCGCATCCGTTCGGTCGCGGTTATGACGGGTGAAGGCGCTTCTTCGAGGACTTTTTGGTGGCGGCGCTGAAGCGAGCAATCGCGCTCGCCCAAGTGGACGGCATTTCCCTGTCCATCGCCAAAGATCTGGAATTCGATGTGCCGCGGATTGCCGAGATATTTTTCGATGTAAACGGTGTCGTCGCCAAACGCGGCTTTGGCTTCGGTGCGCGCTTGGCTCATCAGGCTTTCGAGGTCGTCCGGGCCGGTAACGACCTTCATGCCGCGCCCGCCGCCGCCCGATGCTGCCTTGACGATCACCGGATAGCCGATTTCGGCGGCAATGCGTTTGCCGTCGGCGATTTCGGTGACGGCACCGTCAGAACCGGGGACGAGTGGCAGGCCGAGCTTGCCCGCCGTTCGCTTCGCCTCGACCTTGTCGCCCATCGTCCGGATATGTTCGGGCTTCGGTCCGACGAAAATAATGTCATGCTCTTCGACAATATCGGCAAAGCGCGCGTTTTCGCTGAGAAACCCATAGCCGGGGTGGATCGCGTCCGCGCCGCTAATTTCCGCCGCCGAAATGATCGCCGGGATGTTCAGATAACTGTCGGCAGCCGACGGTGGGCCGATGCAGACTGCCTGGTCGGCAAGGCGGACGTGCATTGCGTCGGTATCGGCGGTTGAATGCACCGCAACCGTCTTGATCCCCATTTCATGGCACGCCCGGTGAATGCGCAGGGCAATCTCCCCGCGATTGGCGATCAATAATTTTTCGATTGTCATTCGATGACCAGTAGCGGCTGGTCGAATTCCACCGGTTGGCCATTTTCGACCATGACCTGCACAACCTTGCCCGCGCGCGGTGCGGCGATCGGGTTCATGACTTTCATCGCTTCGATGATGACCAATGTCTGCCCCTCGGTCACGATATCGCCGACTCCGGCAAAGGGCTTTGCGCCGGGTTCGGCGGCGAGGAAGACAGTGCCGACCATCGGCGATTTGATTGCGTTTGCGCTGGTCGGGGCGGGCGCAGCAGGCGCTTCGGAGGGCGGGGCCGCAGCCACGGGTGCATGCGCTACCGGCGCCGCTGCAACCGTCACGTTCCGCGCGACGCGAATCTTGCGCTCACCGTCCTCGACTTCGATTTCGGTCAGCTTTGTTTCGTCGAGCAGCTCGGCCAGCTGCCGGATCAGCGCAGTATCAACCTGCATAGCGCCTTTGGTATCGGCCATGTTTGAACCCCAGTTCGTTTGACTGCCCAAATGTCAGAGCTTGGCCGCCGCGTCCAGCGCCAGCGTGTAACTCGCGGCACCGTGGCCCGCAAAACAGGCGACGGCCGCCATTCCGACATAGCTTAAATGGCGAAATTCCTCGCGTTTGTGCGGGTCGGACAGGTGAACCTCGATGACGGGCACTTTGATGGCTTTTATCGCATCGTGAATCGCAATCGACGTGTGCGTAAACCCGCCCGCGTTGAGCAGCACCGCCTTTGCCCCGACCGCATTGGCCTCGTGCAGCCAGTCGATCAGATGCCCCTCATGGTTCGACTGCCGCATGTCGATGGTCAGGCCCAGCCCGCGCGCCTGATCCTCCAGCCGTCCGGCAATGTCGTCAAGCGTATCCGACCCGTAAATCTCCGGCTCGCGCGTGCCGAGCAGGTTTAAGTTGGGGCCGTTGAGGACGAAGATTGTGGTTGAAGTCATGCCATCAACTCCCTCACATCAGTCAACCGCCCCGTTACCGCCGCCGCTGCCGCCATCGCAGGCGATACCAGATGCGTTCGCGCCCCCGGTCCTTGCCGCCCGACGAAATTTCGGTTGCTGGTCGAGGCGCAGCGTTCGCCCGCTGGCACTTTGTCGGGGTTCATGCCGAGGCACGCCGAGCATCCCGGTTCGCGCCATTCCAATCCGGCGTTGATGAATATGCGGTCGAGGCCTTCTTCTTCGGCTTGACGTTTCACCAGGCCCGACCCGGGCACGACGATGGCCCATTTCACGCCGTCGGCCTTGTGCCGCCCTTTCAGGACGGCGGCAGCAGCGCGGAGGTCTTCGATCCGGCTGTTGGTGCAACTGCCGATGAAGATATTCTCGACCGCGACGTCCTGCATCCGCATGCCTGGCGTCAGGCCCATATAGGCAAGTGATTTCACGGCTGCTTCCTGTTTACCGGGGTCGGCAAAGCTCATCGGATCGGGGACAGTGCCGGTGATCGCGACAACGTCTTCGGGGCTCGTGCCCCAAGTCACATTGGGGCCGATGTCGGCGGCGTCGAGGATGACAGTCTTGTCGAACACCGCGCCCGGGTCGCTCGGCAGCGTGCGCCAATAGGTGACGGCGGCGTCCCAGTCCGCGCCGGTCGGGGCCATCGGGCGGCCCTTCAGATAGTCAAAGGTCTTTTCGTCGGGTGCGATCAGGCCCGACCGCGCGCCGCCTTCGATTGCCATGTTGCTGACCGTCAGGCGGCCTTCGATGCTCAAGTCGCGGATGACAGAGCCGGTGAATTCGATGACATAGCCAGTGCCGCCCGCCGCACCGATCTTTCCGATGATCGCGAGGACAACATCCTTGGCACTGACGCCAAAACCCAGCGTCCCGTCGACACGGACTTCCATCGTTTTCGACGGCGCAAGCTGCAATGTCTGCGTCGCCAGCACATGTTCGACTTCGCTGGTACCGATGCCGAATGCCAGCGCGCCCAGCGCCCCGTGTGCCGCCGTGTGACTGTCGCCGCACACCAGCGTCGTGCCGGGCAGCGTGAACCCCTGTTCGGGGCCGACGACATGGACAATGCCCTGCTGAGCGGCGTTCGCGTCGATATACGGGACGCCAAACGTCGCCACATTGCTTTCGAGCATCGCCAGTTGCTGCGCGCTTTCGGGGTCGGCAATGGGGAGGCGCTTGCCCGTCGTATCAAGCCGCGCGGTCGTTGGCAAGTTATGGTCGGGCACGGCGAGCGTCAGGTCGGGCCGCCGCACCGTGCGCCCCTCCCGACGCAGCCCTTCGAACGCCTGTGGGCTGGTCACTTCGTGGACAAGGTGACGATCGATGTAGAGGATGCACGTTCCGTCATCGCGGCGATCGACGACATGATCATCCCAGATTTTTTCGTACAAAGTGCGCGGTCTTCTGGCCATATAAATGCCTTAGGACCGGATGCGCGCGGCAATCAACCCGTGCGGTAGTCGGCGATGATCGCGCCACAGGCCGCCAGTTCTTCCTCATGCCCGACTTCGCGCCAGCTTTCGCCAAGCGCTTCGGCTTCCCATTGCTGCATCGCGGGCAGGGTGAGCATCATATTGACCCATGCCTGACCTGCCGCGCCGACATCGAGGCCATAGGTGCGTACGCGGTAAGCGACGGGCGCGAAGAACGCATCGACCGCCGTAAATCGGGGTCCGGCAAGGAACGGCCCGCCGAACTTGCTCAGCCCTTCGCTCCACAATTCGGCGATGCGCGCGACGTCTCGCACAAGGGCAGGGCGCATTGGATTAGGCTTCACCCGCACACCGACATTCATCGTGCAATCACCGCGAAGCGCGCCAAATCCCCCATGCATTTCGGTGACGCCACAAATCGCCCAAGCCCGCGCGGCGGGGTCGGCTGGCCAGACTCCGTCATGGCGATCTGCCAAGTAGAGGATGATCCCGAGTGAGTCCCAAATCGTCGTATCTCCGTCGATCAGGCAGGGCACTTGTCCGGTCGGCGAGAATTTACGGAACGCCGAATAGTTGCTGTCCTGCGTAAACGGCTCGATGCGGTCTTCGAACGCGATGCCAAGCGCTTTCATCAGCACCCACGGCCGCAGGCTCCAGCTTGAATAATTCCGGTTCGCGGTGA
>JAYUYR010000328.1:0-3406 GCA_043752405.1 Sphingomonas sp.
GGCGGGGCCATAATAAGCGACACCGGCGCGGAGCCGGTCACCAGCACTCGTGGCAACACGGTTGACCATAGCGCCGCCCCAGCAAAAGCCGACGGTCCCGACTTTGCCGGTCGACTGGCTGAGCCGCGAAAGCCAGTTTACCGTGGCAACCGCGTCGGCGACCGTTGCGGTGAGGTCGAGCTTGCCGATCATGTCGCGTGCACTGTCTTCGTTGGCAGGGGTGCCCCCGGCGGCCGACAGGAAATCGGGCGCAACGGCGAGGTAACCGGCAAGCGCAAGGCGGCGGGTGATGTTGCGGATATGGTCGTTCAGCCCACGGTTTTCGTGGATGACCATGATGGCTGGGCGCTTGATGGCAGGACCGGCGAGTCGTGCCGAGTAACCCTTCATCATGCGATCCGTCGCACTGCCCTGCCAGCTGACTTCCTGTGCTTTGATGCGCGGGTCGCCGGGTGCGACGATGGCGGCCACCGCCGGATCTGCGCCGATGGTGGCGAGCAGGGCATTGGCCGCCGCGGCACTGCCCGCGAGCATGGTCAGTTCGCGCATGAACGCACGGCGGTCGCGGTGGGTGTGGGTAAAGGTGTCATAGAGCGCAATGGCGCACTGTGTCAGGTCGGAGTCGGCCATAGTCATCCTGTCCGTGTTTGCCAAAGTCTAACCCGAAGGAGTGTGTGATGCGAACTGCTTTTCTGTTTCTGGTAGCGGTGCTTGTCTCGTCACCAGTGCAGGCCGCCGACCTGTGTCCGGGGGGGCAGCCCGCCGTGGTGCGCGTGTCGAAGATTTTGCCCAAGGGCAGCATGGCGGGATTTCGCAAAGCGGCGCGCGACCATGCCGCCTGGTATCGCGCCAACGGGATCGCGGTGACGCAATTCGTGGCACCGGTCCTGGTCTATAATGCCAAGGCCAAGGCGCAGGTTGCGTCCGATCGCCAGGTCATGACGGTGCGGCTCGGCAGTGCCGATATGTCGCGTGCGAAGAACGATGCGGGCTGGGCAGCATTTGTTGCGAAGTACAAAGCAAATTCGACCATCGTGAGCGAAACGCGGACATGCTGGCCCAAGGGCGTCTAGCACGGCGTTGGACAGGGTGCGTTCCCGACGTCTAGGATCGATGGTGATGTTTGAAACAATCCTGATCGATATCACCGAGGGCATCTTCACCCTGACGCTCAACCGGCCCACGCGGATGAATGCGTTTACGCCGCAGATGACGGCGGAGATGATCGCGGCGTTTGATCTTGCCGATGCCGACGATGCGGTTCGCGCTGTGATCGTGACGGGCGCGGGCAAGGCGTTTTGTGCAGGCGCCGACCTGGGCGCGGGCGGGGCGACGTTCGATTATGCCAAGCGGCCCGACAAGCTTGAACAGGGTTCGCCGGTGCTGGCCGATGGCAGCGTCGATTATAATCACCCCGGTGTGCGCGATAATGGCGGCAAGCTGTCGCTAAGACTATTTGCCTGCAAGAAGCCGGTGATCGGCGCGATCAACGGGGCAGCGGTGGGCATTGGTGCGACGATGCAGTTGCCGATGGATTTTCGGCTGGCGAGCGAGGCGGCGCGTTTCGGTTTTGTGTTTGCACGGCGCGGGATTGTGCCCGAAGCGGCGTCGAGCTGGTTCCTGCCGCGGCTGGTGGGCATCGGGCAGGCGCTCGAATGGTGCTATTCGGGCCGCGTGTTCGGCGCGGACGAAGCGCTGAAAGGCGGACTGGTGCGTAGTGTCCATGCACCCGATGACCTGCTCCCCGCCGCGCGGGCATTGGCGCATGAATTGACGGGTGAGAGTGCACCGGTGTCGGTCGCGCTGACCCGCAACATGATGTGGCGGATGATGGGCGCCGCGCACCCGATGGACGCGCACCGGCTCGACAGCCGCCTGATCTGGTCGCGCGGGGCGAGCGCCGATGCAGCAGAGGGCGTGGCGTCGTTTCTGGAGAAGCGGGCGGCGGTGTATCCTGACAAGCCGTCAGCGGACCTGCCGCATTTCGGGCCATGGATGGACGATCCGGAATGGTGAGCTACGAAGCGGCAAAGTTCGTTCACATCACTGGCATTGTCATGCTGATGGGCAACATCACTGCAACGGCGATCTGGAAGTTCTTTGCCGACCGCACGGGCGATCCGCGCATTGTTGCTTTTGCCCAGCGGCTAATTACACTAACCGACTGGAGCCTGACATTGTGGGGCGCGGCGCTGACGGTGATCGGTGGGTATGGCGCGGCCTATATCGGCGGTTGGGATTTGTTCGGCGAGCGGTGGCTGGTGGTTAGCCAGTTGCTGTTCCTGCTGTCGGGCCTGATGTGGCTCGGCGCGCTCATCCCGTTGCAGATACGAATGGCGCGCGAGGCCCGGGCGCTTGCCGCCACCGGGACGATCCCCGACACCTACCGCAAGGACAGTCGGCGCTGGCTGGTCTGGGGTTCGGCGGCGACGGTCCCGCTGATCGCCGCGACCTGGTTGATGGTGGCAAAGGCGGTTTGACGCGCGCGCAGAGGTGACGCCGCCCCATTCCCCCGTTACGGCAGCCCACATGACCAAAGCCGTGTCCTCTACCGCCATTCCCTTTGCCGTTGCATGCGCTGGCATTGCACTTTTTTCGGCAATGGATGCAGCGATGAAGGGACTCTCGATTGCGCTCGGGGCATACAACGCCATGCTTTGGCGCGTGGCGATCGGGATGGTGATCGGGGTGGGGCCGTATTTTCTGACGCGGACAGGATGGCCAAGCAAATCGGGGTTGCGGCTGCATTTCCTGCGCGGAGCCGTGAGTGCGGTGATGGCGGTGTCGTTCTTTTACGGAATCGCTCGGGTGCCGTTGGCCGAAGGGATCGCGCTATCGTTCATCGCGCCGTTGATCGCGCTGTATCTGGCGGTCGTGCTGCTCGGCGAGACGGTGGGACGGCATAGCATCATTGCCTCGGTGCTGGGGCTTGCGGGTGTGGCGGTGTTGCTCGCGGTGCGGGCAGGCGGTGACCCGGGCGAGCGGCATCTGGACGGTGTTGGGGCGATCCTCCTGTCTGCCGTGTTTTATGCGTGGAACATCATTTTGATGCGCCAACAGGCGTTGTTGGCCAGCCCGACAGAAGTGGCGTTTTTCCAAAATGTAACGTGCGGGTCGTTCCTGATGCTGGCAGCACCGTTCCTTGCGATTGTGCCGTCAGTGGCGCATCTGCCGATGCTCGTCCTGTCGGCGGCACTGGCGTTTTGTTCGCTGTTCCTGCTGAGCTGGGCCTATCGCCGCGCCGAAGCGCAGGTGCTGGTGCCGGTCGAATATACCGCATTCATCTGGGCTGCGATCTTGGGCGCCGTCTTTTATGCCGAGGCGTTGACGGTAACGACAGTGGCGGGAGCGGTGCTGATCGTGGCAGGGTGCATCATTGCGGCACGGGGCGGGCGACCCGACACGG
>JAYUYR010000329.1:0-3402 GCA_043752405.1 Sphingomonas sp.
TGCCTTGTCGACCAGCTTGTTCGCGCTGATCCACGGCATCATCGCGCGTAGTTCCGCACCAACTTTCTCGATCGGATGCGCCGCCGCCGCCTTGCGTGACGCTTTCAGTTCGGGCTGCCCTGCGCGATTGTCGAGCACGAAATTCTTCACGAAACGCCCCGACTGAATATCGGCGAGCACGCGCTTCATTTCGGCTTTCGTTTCGGGCGTGATGATCCGCGGCCCCGTCGTGATGTCGCCATATTCGGCCGTGTTGCTGATCGAATAGCGCATGTTGGCAATCCCGCCTTCATAGAGCAGATCAACGATCAGCTTGGTTTCATGCAAGCATTCGAAATAGGCCATTTCGGGGGCATATCCCGCTTCGACCAAGGTTTCGAAACCCGCCTGGATCAGATGCGTGATACCACCGCACAGCACGGCCTGCTCGCCGAACAGGTCGGTTTCGCATTCCTCGCGGAAATTGGTTTCGATGATGCCGCTACGACCACCACCGACGGCTGACGCATAGGCAAGCCCGATGTCATGCGCATTGCCGCTCGAATCCTGATGCACCGCGATCAGGCAGGGGACGCCGCCACCACGGACATATTCACTGCGCACGGTATGCCCCGGCCCCTTGGGCGCGATCATAATCACATCGAGGTCGGCACGCGGCTCGATCAGGCCGAAATGCACGTTCAGACCGTGTGCAAACGCCAGCGTTGCGCCCTGCTTCAGGTTGGCAGCCAGATCGTCGGCATAAATCGCCGCCTGATGCTCGTCGGGAGCGAGGATCATAACAATGTCGGCCCACGCCGCAGCGTCGGCGTTGTTCATCACGCGAAAACCGGCATTGATTGCCTTCGCCGCCGTCGCCGAGCCCTCACGCAGGGCCACCGCAACCTCGGCAACGCCTGAATCCTTCAGATTCTGCGCATGAGCGTGCCCCTGTGATCCATAGCCTATGATAACGATCTTCTTGTTCTTGATCAGGCCGATGTCGGCATCCCGGTCATAATAAACGCGCATTTTTCTTCCCTATTTTTTGAAACTTAAACCGCCAATTTCCCGCGCGCCATCGCGACAATCCCCGTCCGCGCGACTTCGACAAGGCCAATCTCGCTCATCAGTTCGACAAACCGGTCGATCTTGACGCTCGCCCCCGTCACTTCGAACACGAAACTCGAAATCGTCGTATCGACGACGCCCGCGCGGAACACCTCGGCCAGCCGCAGCGCTTCGATCCGGTGTTCACCGACACCCGCAACCTTGACCAGCGCCAGCTCACGCTCGACATGTTCGCCCAGCACGGTCAGATCGACAACACTGTGCACCGGTACCAGCCTGTCGAGCTGCGCCACGACCTGTTCGATCACCGCCGCTGTTCCCGAAGTCACAATCGTGATCCGCGATACGGCGTCGTCCTGCGAGATATCGGCCACCGTCAAGCTTTCGATATTATACCCGCGCGCCGAAAACATCCCCGCGATCCGCGCGAGCACACCGCTTTCATTGTCCACGGTGACGGAGAGCGTATGACGCTCGATAGGGCCGGTCTTGATGTGCATCACACCAGCGCCTTCGCTTCGTCATCCATCGTGCCGACCACACCTGCCGGATCGAGAATCATGTCGGTATGCGCGGCACCCGACGGAATCATCGGGAAGCAATTCGCCAGCTTGGCGACCATGCAATCGACGATCACCGGTCCATCATAATCAAGCATTGCCGCAATCCCCGCGTCGAGGTCGCCCGGCGCTTCGATCCGGATACCCTTCCACCCGTAAGCCTCACCCAGCTTCACAAAGTCCGGCAAGCTATCACTGTAACTCTCTGAATATCGGCTTTCATAGGTTAGTTCCTGCCACTGGCGAACCATGCCCATATATTGATTGTTGAGGATGAAAATCTTGACCGGCAACCGGTATTGCGTCGCTGTTGCCAGCTCCTGGATATTCATCTGGATCGACGCTTCGCCGGCAATGTCGATGACCAGCGCCTTCGGATTGCCGATCTGCGCCCCAATCGCGGCAGGCAAGCCGTAACCCATTGTGCCGAGCCCGCCCGAGGTCAGCCATTTGTTCGGCAACTCAAAGCCGAAATGCTGCGCCGCCCACATCTGATGTTGGCCAACTTCGGTGGTGATGATCGGGTTGCGCTTATGCGTCGCCTCCCACAGTGCGCGCACCGCGTGTTGCGGCATGATTTCGGTCTTCGACTTTAAAAACCCCAGCGATTTTTTCGCGCGCCACTGGTCGATCTGTTTCCACCACGCCGACAAATCGGCCTTGGGCATTTGCCGCGCTTTCCACAGCTTGACTGCATCCTCCAGCACCCGACCGACATCGCCGACCACGCTCAGGTCGACGCGGACGATCTTGTTGATCGAGCTGCGGTCGATATCGACATGGATTTTCTTCGATCGCGGCGAAAAGGCATCGAGCCGCCCCGTCACCCGGTCATCAAACCGCGCGCCGAGACAAACCATCAAATCGCACCCGTGCATTGCCATATTGGCTTCATAAGTGCCGTGCATGCCCAGCATCCCGAGCCATTGCGGCCCACTCGACGGATAAGCGCCAAGCCCCATAAGCGTCGACGTGACCGGTGCACCCGTGATCCGCGCCAGTTCGCACAGCATCTGGCTCGCACCCGGCCCCGAATTAATGATCCCGCCGCCGGTGTAAAGAATCGGTCGCTCGGCCGCCGCAAGCATTTCGACAAGCGTTTCGACGGCTTTGGCGTCGGCCTTAAGCGCGGGACGATAGGTCTTGTGCTGGATTTTTCCCGGATTGCGATAGACGGCGGTCGCAACCTGAACGTCTTTGGGAATGTCGATAACCACCGGGCCGGGCCGTCCCGACGTCGCAATGTGGAAAGCCTCATGGACGATATCGCCAAGGCGGGCGGGATCTTTCACAAGGTAATTATGCTTGGTGCAGTGCCGCGTGATGCCGACCGTATCGGCTTCCTGAAACGCATCGCTGCCGATCAGGCTCGTCGGCACCTGTCCGGTGATGACGACCATTGGGATCGAATCCATCAGGGCGTCAGTGATGCCGGTGATCGCGTTGGTCGCACCGGGTCCGCTAGTGACCAGCACAACGCCGGGTTTGCCCGTTGAGCGCGCATAGCCTTCTGCCGCGTGGGCGGCCCCCGCTTCGGCACGGACGAGGATGTGGCGGATGCGCTTCTGCTTGAACAGCGCGTCGTAAATTGGAAGCACCGCGCCGCCGGGATAGCCGAACACGACTTCCACGCCGAGATCGACAAGCGCCTCGACGAGGATTTCGGCTCCGGGCAATTCGGCAGGCATACTTCGCTCCTGTTGCAATGCGGCATAAATGGCAAGGCCGCCGCGGTTATGGATAACAAACTATGGTGTCAAGGCTTTGTTGCGCAAGAATGTTGCTAATCTAT
>JAYUYR010000330.1:0-3390 GCA_043752405.1 Sphingomonas sp.
CCAGTTCCGCCACCGATCCCGATGCTGATCGGGGACCGCTTGGCAAGCGCAGCGCGCGTATCGCGCGTCACTTCGGTTGAAAATGTATAGCGCGCCGAAGTGTCGCCTGCCGCAAACCCAAGCCGCGCCAGTTCGCGCGCCACCGCAGCATCATAGGCGGTGCGCTCGAGGCTGTTACTCAATATAACCGGTGCCACCGGCCCCGGTGCAATCGCCGTGTTCAAATGGAACCGGGTCACCTCAACCGGGGGTATGCTTGCAGCGCATCCTCCCAATACGAGGACGGTCGATAATAGCAAAGCGCGCGTTACCATGGACTACTCCTTACAGGCCGATATTGTATAACCATTGAAGGGCGCTTTGTGCCGCATTCGCCTTGACTTAACCAGCCCGCTTGCCTAGGCGCGCCTCTCGCTGCTTCTTTTGGATAAAGCTCACCGTCATGAAGATTCGTAACTCGTTGAAGTCACTGAAGGATCGTCATCGCGACAATCGCGTGATTCGCCGTCGTGGGCGCACTTATGTAATCAACAAGACGAATCGTCGGTTCAAGGCGCGCCAGGGCTGATTTCGGATGCCGGTGCGTGCCGTCGTATTCGACGTCGGCAATGTTCTTTACGATTGGCATCCACGCTTTCTTTTCGAAAGAATGTCGTCCGACGACGCACTTGTCGATCGGCTTGTTGATGAAGTCGTAACCTTCGACTGGCATTTTCAACATGATGCGGGTCGCGATTTTGCGGACACTTCGGCTGAACTAATCACCGCATTTCCCGAATTCGAACCCTATATCCGCGCATTCGGGCCCCGGTTCGACGAAACGAACCGCGCGCCGATTCCCGGCTCCCTGGAAATAGTCCGCGACCTCGACTCGCGTGGCATTCCGCTATTCGCCATCACCAACTTCAGCCATGAGTTTTTCCCGCCGTTCCGAGAAAAACATGCCGAAATCTTCGACCGCTTTCGCGACATCGTCGTGTCAGGCGTCGAAAGACTGGTGAAACCCGACCCCGCCATTTACGCACTTGCTCTGCGCCGCTTCGCCCTTGCCCCCGGCGACGCACTTTTCATCGACGACCGGCAAGAGAATGTCGAAGTAAGTGAAGCAAACGGTTTCGTCGGGCATTGGTTCAAGGATGCGGCCAGCTTGCGTTTGGAACTCACACGACTGGCACTGCTTTAGTCCCGATGCCCCTTGAGCTCGTCGCCTGTCAGGCGCACGACGTGCAACACATTGGTCGACCCCGGCGTCCCGAACGGCACGCCCGCCATCACCACGACACGATCGCCGCCCACGGCCAGCTTATGGCGCAACACCATACGCTTCGACTTGGCGACCATGTCCTCGAAGCTATCGACGTCGCGCGTGTGGACGGCGTGAACGCCCCACAGCAACCCCGAACGCCGCGCGGTTTCGGCCTTCGGAGTCAGCAGCAGCAGCGGCACCGACGGGCGTTCACGCGAAATGCGCCGCGCAGTTGAGCCTGATGACGTGAAGCAGATGATGGCCTTCGCCCCCACCGTAACCGCAATTTCGCGCGCGGCCCCCGCCAGCGCATCGGCGGTCGTCGGATCGGCCTTGGTTTCGGTAAAGTGCAGGCGCGCTGCGTAACCGGGGTCGGCCTCCACCGTCATCGCGATCCGGTCCATCATACTGACCGATTCAACCGGCCACGCGCCCGCGGCACTTTCCGCCGAGAGCATCACAGCATCGGCCCCATCATACATGGCGGTCGCCACGTCGGAAACTTCGGCACGCGTCGGCGTGGGCGCGGTAATCATCGATTCGAGCATCTGCGTCGCGACCACGACGGGTCGCCCATAGCGCCGCGCCGTCTCGACAATCCGCTTCTGCGCGGGCGGCACTGCTTCGGGCGGAAGCTCGACACCCAGATCTCCACGCGCGACCATAACGGCGTCGGCCATCTCGATAATATCATCAAGCCGGTCGAGTGCCGCCGGCTTCTCGATCTTCGCCAGCAAAGCCGCGCGTCCCTGAATCAGCTTGCGCGCTTCGGCCAGATCCTCCGGCCGCTGCACGAACGATAGTGCCACCCAATCGACATTCTGATCAAGCGCGAACGCCAGGTCGCTCCGATCCTTGTCGGTCAGCGCCGCCATCGGCACGACGACATCGGGGACGTTCAAACCCTTGCGGTCGGACAGCATCCCGCCAACCTCGACGCGCGTCATGACATGATCGTCGGCCATGTCGGTGACGCGCAAAACGAGCTTGCCATCGTCAAGCAACAAGCGTGCGCCAATCTCCAACGCGGCAAAAATCTCGCGGTGCGGCAGGCATGCGCGCGTTGCATCACCCGCTGTCGGATCACGGTCGAGCCGGAAGCTCGCACCGGTTTTCAACTCGACTTTGCCGTCCGCAAATGTGCCGACACGCAGCTTTGGCCCCTGAAGATCAGCAAGGATTGTTGTTGGCCGCCCGAGCGCCTTCTCCAGCCCACGGATCGCGGCAATCGTGCTCTTATGATCGTCCTGCGTCCCGTGGCTCATGTTGACGCGGAACGCATCGGCACCGGCGCGCATCAGCTTTTCGATCATTTCGGGCGTCTTGCTGGCGGGGCCGAGCGTTGCAAGAATGCGCACCTTGCGGGCGCGGGGCGGCAATGTTTGAACCAACGTTGTCTCTCCCGGACTGGTAGCGCTCCCGCATAGAGCCTAAATGCAACACTTCAAGCAAGGGTCACGACATGAATGAAATTTCCGATGCCGTAGCGGCAGCCGCCTTCCGCCGCCTTGTTTTGCATCTACAGCATCGGCAGGATGCCGCGAACATTGACCTTATGGGTTTGGCGGGTTTTTGTCGCAATTGTCTGAGTGATTGGGTCGCCGAGGCTGGCGGCATGTCCCAGGACGAAGCCCGCACGGCGATTTACGGCATGCCCTATGCAGACTGGAAGACAGGCCAGCCCAGCGCCACCCCCGAACAACTGGCGCGCATGGCGGAAAGCGTTGCGAAGAATCAGTCAGGGCATTAGGCCGCGCGCTCAACATTTTCGGGAATCCCATGAGCGACATTATCCAAGCCGACCAACTGCGCCTCCTCATCGAACGGATCGAGCGGCTCGAAGAGGAAAAAAAGGGCATAACCGACGACATCAAGGACGTGTACGGCGAAGCCAAAGCGGTCGGCTACGATCCGAAAATCATGCGCCAGATTGTCCGCTTGCGCAAAATGGACAAGAATGATCGCGATGAGGCCGAAACCTTGCTGGATATGTATAAGACCGCGCTGGGTCTGGCTTAAATATGAGGCCTGAATACTGGGAGAGTCTGCAATGATCATTTCGACGACAACGACGATCGAGGGCCGCCCGGTCCGCGAATACCTTGGCATCGTCACCGGCGAAGTCATCGTCGGCGCGAATATCT
>JAYUYR010000331.1:0-3388 GCA_043752405.1 Sphingomonas sp.
TCGAGCAGGCGGCCCATCGCCGCGTCCTCGGCCTTGTCGATAACAGCGATGCGGCGGCGCTCCTTTTCGAGGCGGATGGCTTCTTCGACCAGGTCGCGCGCAATCTGTTCGACGTCACGGCCGACATAACCGACTTCAGTGAATTTGGTCGCCTCGACCTTCACGAATGGTGCATCGGCGAGCTTGGCCAGCCGCCGCGAAATCTCGGTCTTGCCGCACCCCGTCGGGCCGATCATTAGAATGTTTTTCGGGCTGACCTCATCGCGCAGGTCGGCATGCAATTGCTGCCGCCGCCAGCGGTTGCGCAGCGCCACCGCAACCGCGCGCTTGGCGTCGGTCTGTCCGACAATATGCGCATCGAGTGCCGCAACGATGGCTTTGGGGGTTAGTTGTTCGTTCATCAGTGTTCCTGTTCGTCATCCCAGCAAAAGCTGGGATCCCGTGTGGGTCGGGTGCATTTTATCGTCATGGGATCCCAGCTTTTGCTGGGATAAAGGTTAGGGGGCGGCCTTTTCAATAACTTCAACCGTCAACCGGTCATTGGTGTAAACGCAAATTTCCGCCGCAATCGCCATTGCCTTGCGCGCCAGCGTTTCGGCATCGGGCTCGTAATCGGCGAGCGCCTTGGCGGCTGCCAGCGCATAATTTCCGCCCGACCCGATCGCCGCAATCCCGGCGTCGGGTTCAAGGACATCACCGTTGCCGGTCAGGATCAGCGTCACATCCTTGTCGGCAACGATCATCATCGCTTCGAGATTGCGGAGATATTTATCGGTGCGCCAGTCCTTTGCGAGTTCGACGGCCGCGCGCATCAGCTGGCCATTGTGCGCCTCGAGCTTTTTTTCGAGCCGTTCGAACAATGTAAATGCGTCGGCAGTCGCGCCTGCAAAGCCCGTGATCACCGATCCGTCGTGGAGGCGGCGCACCTTTTTGGCATTGGGTTTCATGACGGTCTGCCCCATCGAAACCTGACCGTCGCCCGCGATGACGACTTTGCCTGATTTGCGGACCGAGACGATGGTGGTGCCATGCCATGCGGGCATGGAAGACGTGCGATCATTCATGACGGTTAATTGGGAACCACGGCGTCCGATTGCAACCGGCGCTATCTCTCCACCCCCTTGGCCTTGCCCCACGACCGCGCGGCTGTGTAGCCGAGATAACCTGTGCCAAAGAGCGCCCATAATGGTTCGGGGATCGCAGCGAGATAGGCAGCAATACCAGCGGTCATGTCACGGGCTATGGCAGGACGCAAGGCGGCAATCACGCTCGTCGGAATCGCCCACAGAATCATCACATAGATCACGTAAAGAAACGTCGGCCGTGCGCGACTGACCCACGGATCAAGTGTTTTTGGTTCGGTCACGACTATCTCCGACGTAAAAAGTGCATTGTTAACCCAGCCGGTTCGCCAGCCAGCCATAGAGGAACGCCTCGTTAGCAGGGCGACGTTCGGCGAGGTCAAGATAGCGTTCGCCCTGCAACGCTTCCAAAGCCTTCATTAAAATATGAGTCCCATTCGGCGCGCGCTTGGCCAGGAAAGTGGCGAGCGCGGCGACCGTTGCATCGTCAATCCGGACGCCGGGCGCAATATCAGCATAATCCGATGCGCCGCGATTGAGCGCGTTAAGCGCGCGCTGCAGAAAAGAAACCGCAACCCCCGGTCCCATATTGACGCCGGTGTCGAACAATTCTGCCGCAATATCGGGGGCAATGGCCCCGATCTGGCCAAAACCGGGGCGGATCCAATAGATTCGCTTGTAAAGTGCCACAGCATCTTCGCGCGGAAATGACCGCATCTCGCCGCGATAGCCATGCGCGCGCGCAACAGCTTCGGTAATACCCCAGCGCGTGGCACCACCGCGATCAGCCGGATGCTTTGAATAACCACCTTCGCGGCCGATAACGTCGTCGATCAGTTTGTCTGCATCCATTGCGCTTCCCCCCTGCGACTCAGCAGATAACCAATCTGGTTATTGTAGGACAGCGGTTTTTACAGTGCTCGTATTGACGGAAAGCTAAACATAGCTTCACGCCAGCGGCGCGATGGGCAACAAACAAGCGCGCCCGCCAAAACCGGCGGACGCGCAACCTGTATATCAGCTTTCGGCGTCGATGTTCACCGTGGTTTCGGCAAGCTTGGTCATATATTCGTCGCCGCCATAGATTTCTTTTGTCGCCTGATCGAGTGACTTGACAGCGTCCTTGAGGCCAAGCGTGCCAGCATAGGACGCCGCGGTTCCAAAGCCCGCGATGCCATAATGGCTCATTCGTTGATATTGCGCGATGATAAGCGCATCAAGCACAGGCCCCTTCTTCGGCGCTTCTTCGGTCGTATGTTTGGTCGCTTCGGCCACCAGCCCTTCCATGCCTTTGCAATGTTCTTTTTTGACGCGTTCATCCGACGCTTCGAGCAACTGTTTGAGCGTTTCGGTATGCCTTGCTATGCCATCCTGCGTTTTCGTCAGCATCTCTTTCAACGTCGGATCACTGACTTTCGAACTCATTTTTTTGACGACCTTGGCCATCTGGTCGTTTGCAGACCACAAATCCTGCAATTCGCCGGTGTAGAGGTCGGTAAGACTTTCCGGTGCTGACATGTGCATGCTCCTGCTGGTCGACGCAGCAAGATCGCTGCGGCTTGGTAACACCGTGCGCAGGTTGCGGTTCCGATTTGCTTATGAAATCACGACGCTAAATATTTTATTGTGCAGTGCAGCAACAAGCTGTGCGTTGCAGCGTTGATATAGTGCCGAGTGGGTCGGCGGAGAAAATATTATGCAGTCCGCTCGACAACGCGTGTCGAATGCTCACGTGCCCTATCGGGGGCACCTTGAGCCAATGCACGGGTTAGGCGACAATCCGGGTGCGTTGGCCGGCGATCTCTATTTGCCGCCACAACTTCAAGCTAATAGCCCACTTGTTGTCGTGCTGCATGGTTGCACCCAGACCGCGGTCAATTACGCTGCTGCTGCGGGCTGGCTTGAACTTGCCGATCGCTACGGTTTTGCCGTGCTACTCCCCCAACAGCAGCGCGCCAACAATGCCAACCTGTGTTTCAGCTGGTTCGAACCCGGCGATGTCCAGCGCGACAAGGGCGAACCAGCTTCAATCAAAGCGATGATCGATAACGCTGTTGAACGACTCGTTATTGACCTCGGCAACATATTCATCACGGGTTTGTCGGCGGGTGCGGCGATGGCCGGGACGATGCTAGCCTGTTATCCTGAAGTATTTGCTGGCGGGGGACTGATTGCTGGATTGCCCCACGGCACGGCGTCGTCAATGGCAACGGCGTTTCAGCAAATGAGTGGTGGCCCGCGCGAGAGCGCCAGGCAACTCGGCGAATATGTGACGGCAGCAAGCGACCATGACGGCCCATGGCCCC
>JAYUYR010000332.1:0-3386 GCA_043752405.1 Sphingomonas sp.
GCGAACTTCAACGTCTTCACGCGGCGGACGCCGGGGAGGTTGCAGAGCTGCCACGAGACAGGTTCGGGGACGGGGCTGTCGACCGAGAGGAGGAGGACCGCTTCGCCGCCTGCTGCGCGCCGTCCAAGGTGGAAAGTGCCGATGTTGACGCCCGCTTCGCCCAACGTCGAGCCGAGGCGACCGATGAAGCCCGGAGCGTCGTCATTGACGATGTAGAGCATGTCGCCAGCAAGGTCGGCTTCGATTTTAACCCCGAACAGTTCGACGATGCGCGGGGATGCGTTCCCGAACAAGGTCCCGGCCACCGACTTTTCGCCTTCCTCGGTCTGCACCGATACTCGGACAAGCGTATGGTAATCGCCTTCGCGGTCATGGCGGATTTCACGGACGTCCAGGCCGCGCTCCTTGGCGAGGAAGGGCGCGTTGACCATGTTCACTGTGTCCGAATAGCGGCGCATGAGCCCCGCGAGGACCGCGCCGGTGATCGGCTTGATATTGAGTTCGGCGGCCGCCCCTTCGACTTCGATGCTGATTTTGGTGAGGTTGTCGTGCGCCAACTGGCCGACGAGCGAGCCAAGGCGTTCAGCGAGCGCCATATAGGGCTTGAGCTTGGGCGCTTCTTCCGCGCTGAGGCTCGGCATGTTGAGCGCATTGGTGACGCCGCCGTTCATCAGGTAATCCGCCAATTGTTCGGCGACTTGAATGGCGACGTTGACCTGGGCCTCGTTGGTCGAGGCACCGAGATGCGGGGTCGAGATGAAGTTGGGGGTGCCGAAGAGGGGCGAGGCGGTTGCGGGTTCTTCGACGAACACGTCGAGTGCCGCGCCGCCGACTTGCCCCGAATCCATCGCGGCCTTGAGGGCGGCTTCGTCGATCAGGCCGCCGCGCGCGCAGTTGATGATGCGGACGCCCTTCTTGGTTTTGGCAAGGGCTTCGGCGGAGAGGATGTTGCGCGTTTCATTGGTCAGCGGGGTGTGTAGCGTGATGAAATCTGCACGAGCGAGCAGTTCTTCGAGCGTAACCTTTTCGACCCCCATATCGATGGCGCGTTCGGGCGTTAGGAAGGGGTCATAGGCGACGACCTTCATCTTAAGCCCGCGCGCGCGGTCGGCGACGATCGAACCGATATTGCCGGCACCGATCAGGCCAAGAGTTTTCGACGTCAGTTCGACGCCCATGAAGCGGTTTTTTTCCCACTTGCCGGCCTGGGTGCTGAGGTCGGCTTCGGGAAGCTGGCGGGCGAGTGCGAACATGAGCGCGATGGCATGTTCGGCGGTAGTGATCGAATTGCCGAAGGGCGTGTTCATGACGACGATGCCCGCCGCCGATGCCGCTGGAATATCGACATTGTCGACGCCGATTCCGGCGCGACCGATGACTTTGAGGTTCTTAGCGGCGGCAATGACGTCAGCAGTGACTTTGGTCGCCGAACGGATGGCGAGGCCGTCATAATCGCCGATCATGGCGATCAGCTCGTCCTTGGTCTTGCCGGTGATTTCGTCGACCTGGACCCCGCGTTCACGGAAAATCTGGGCTGCGCGAGGATCCATTTTGTCGGAAATGAGAACTTTTGGCATGGTGTTGTCTTTCGGAAAGATTGTGCTCCTGCGGAAGCAGGAGCTTTGGCGGCCAGGGCTCCTGCCTTCGCAGGAGCGCAGCAGTTATTGAGAAACCTGCGCCCAGGCCCAGTCGAGCCACGGGCCGAGCGCGACGATGTCGGCGGTGTCGACGGTTGCGCCGCACCAGATGCGCAGGCCCGGCGGGGCGTCGCGGTATCCGGCGATGTCGTAGGCGGCGTCCTCGATCTCGAGCAGCGAGGCGAATTTCTTGATCAGCGCTTCGTCGGCGCCTTCGACCAGCAGGCACACGCTGGTTTTGGAGCGCGTTGCCGGATCCGCCGCGAGGTGGCGCAACCATGGCCGTTCGCGCACGATATTGTCGAGCGCTTCGGCATTGGCATCGCTGCGCGCAATCAGGGCATCAAGGCCACCGAGGCTTTTGGCCCATTCGAGCGCGAAGATAACGTCCTCGACCGCAAGCATCGAGGGAGTGTTGATCGTTTCGCCCTTAAAAATGCCTTCGCTGAGTGCGCCTTTCGAGACGAGGCGGAAGATTTTGGGGAGCGGCCATGCGGGGGTGTAGCTGGTCAGCCGTTCCACTGCGCGCGGGCCGAGGATGATGACGCCGTGAGCGCCTTCGCCGCCGAGCACTTTCTGCCAAGAGAATGTGGTGACGTCGAGTTTGTCCCACGGCATGTCATAGGCGAAGACCGCACTGGTCGCGTCGTTGAACGTCAGCCCTTCGCGGTCGTCGCTGATCCAGTTGCCATCGGGGACGCGGACGCCCGAAGTGGTGCCGTTCCAGGTGAACAGCACGTCATGGCTCTGGTCGATCGCCGATAGGTCAGGGAGTTGCCCGTAATCGGCGCGGATGACGGTGGGGTCGAGCTTCAATTGCTTGACCGCGTCAGTCACCCAGCCTTCGCCGAACGATTCCCACGCGACCGCCGTAACGGGCCGTGCACCGAGCATCGTCCACATTGCCATTTCATAGGCACCCGTGTCCGACGCAGGGACGATACCGATGCGGTGCGTGTCGGGGACGCCGAGGATTTCGCGGGTCAGGTCGATGGCATGCTGCAGCCGCGCCTTGCCTATTTTGGAACGGTGCGAGCGGCCGAGTGACCCGGTTGCAAGGCGCGCGGCGTCCCAGCCGGGGGGCTTGGCGCAAGGTCCACTGCTGAAATGGGGACGCCCAGGTTTGGCGTCTGGTCGGGTCGGTTGCGCAAGCGCACCCTCAAGGGGACGTGGTAACTCAGTCATGTAACTCTCTCCTCACAGAGAGCAGCGCGGCGTTGGGACCGCGTAGCCCGTCGCTGCCTCTAGCGGAGAGTAGAGCGAAGTCAACAAGGCTCGCTGTGTCCTAATATGTCTCAAGTTGGCACGTAGCGCAGATAAATGGTTACCGGGGGTGTAACGAAGTGTCCTCATCTGCTACGATTTCGCTAACAAAAAATGTGAGTCGCATCACCTGAGTTTCTTTAAGGACAAGACATGAATATCAAATTGTTGTGTGCAGGTGCGGCCGCAGTCTCGATGCTCGCGTTTGCACTGCCCGCCGCGGCGGTCACCATCGTCCCAGCCAAATGCGCGTCGGTCACGGCCGCAGCCGGCTGCTTTTTCTTAGGCAACATCGGCAATGTAAGCGATACAACCCAGGCGCAAAGCCAATATAACGCATTGCGCAACCCCGACATCGTCCTGAACTTTCTCGGAAAATCAGATGGCGAATTTGGCGTAACCACTTTGGGCAACGCTTCGGAATCGTTCGGAACATGGTCAACACCGGGTTTTCTGGTAGATTTCATTGCCGTGAAAGCCGGTACG
>JAYUYR010000333.1:0-8553 GCA_043752405.1 Sphingomonas sp.
CACGCGATCGTTACGGCGAATCCCACTATCGCTGCCTGACGGCTAAACGAAAAGACTGTTGGCCTCACTCGTCGATACAGTAGATCGCCTCAGCCAAAGCTCGGTGGTCCTGTTTATCTCGATCAGCTCATCAGGATAGCAGCGGTTCTGAAAAGCCAGCACGTCTTCGAAACTACCGTGAAGCCACTGATCGTATTCGTCGGGTTGCAGCAACACGGGCATCCGGTTGTGCACCGGTCGGATGGCTTCGTTGCAATCCGTCATCAGCCCCGAATAGACATCGCCCCATTCAGCACTCTGCCGCCAAAGTCCTGCCCATGCGAAAATCGGTTGATCCTTTACGCTGAACCATGTCCGTGTCTTTGCGCCCTTCTGTCCTTCTGCCTCGGCAAAACTGGTAACGGGGATAAGGCAGCGCCGTTCGGATTTGCGTGCCAGCCCGATCCACATGTTTTTGTTTATATCGGCGATGTTGTTGACGGCCTTAGGTTTCGATTCCGGCTTCATGCCTTTAAGACGCAACGGGAAACCCCATGTCATCGACTGGAGAACCCTAGCACCGTCCTGCTCGCGCACCACGAGACCTGGCGAGCCGGGATAGCTTTCCTCGGGCGCGTTGAATTGTTGGACCGGTGCTGAGACACCAAAATGCGCGGCGACTTCGGCGGCGCTTTTGCGAACAGTATAGAGATTACACATTGCGCCAGCTTATCATGAATTTGCAGGGGCGCACTCTCCTAGACCAACGCGAGCTGCTGCCGGACTTCGACAGGCAGCTTGCCGCTCCGCCAGCGATCGTCGGCAAGTTCCACCTTCATCCGTTTTGCCGCGATCGGCAGAATGCTAGCGGAAATCGCGTGGTTTGATCTTGATGCCTTCGGTCGGCTGGCCAGGAATGATGCCCGAGTCCAGACGAAGGTCGGGAATAAAGATGTCGCGCGGCCCCTTGCCGAGCCGCCGCTCGTTCAAATCGCGGTGGTCAGGACCGCCGCCGTTCTTCGCCCCGTCGGCACGCGCCATCCGGTAGACGGTGGCGACGTCGGCTCGACCCCCGACGCTTGCAAGCATCGACGACAGGTCGTCGAGCCGCTGGGCGATGACGTGGATGACCTCGCCTTCGCGCTGGACCTGGCCACGCACGCCCATCATTGACGCGCCGAGCACGGTGCGCCGGTTCGCTTCGAACACCGTTGTCCAGACGACGAGATTGGCGACCTCGGTCTCGTCCTCGAGCGTGATAAACATGACGCCCTTGGCCGACCCCGGCTTCTGGCGCACCAGTACGATCCCGGCGAGTTCGACGTAGCGACCGTCCCTGACCGTTTGCAATTCTGCGCAGGTAATGACCCGGCGCGCCTTCAGTTCGTCGCGCAGGAAGGCAAGTGGATGCGCGCGCAGGCTCAATCCTGACGCGCGATAATCCTCGACCACTTGCGCGCCCTCCCCCATGGCTGCGAGCAGGACGCTCGGTTCGATAGCTTCCTGCCGGAGCTTCCCGTCCCGTGCATCAGCCGCCGCGAACAGCGGCAGCGCTTCATTGCCCAGTCCCTTCACCTCCCATAGCCCGACCCGCCGGCTTGTGCCGAGCGAACCAAAACCGTCGGCATCGCCGATCCGGTCGAGCGCACCCCGCCCGACTCCGGCACGGCGCTGGATTTCCTCGACGCTGATATAGGGCGTGCCCTCACGCGCGGTGACGATCGCCGCCGCATCGGCATTGGATAGATTGCGTGCCATACGCAGCCCGAGCCGCACGGCCTTATAGCGCCCTAGCCCGGTCTCCAGCGTACAGTCCCACCGGCTGGCATTGACATCGATAGGCCGCACGTCGACCCCGTGGCGTTGCGCATCGCGAACGATCTGTGCGGGTGCATAGAAACCCATCGGCTGGGCGTTGAGCAAGGCCGCGCAGAAGGCATCAGGATGGTGGCACTTCATCCACGAAGAGGCATAGGCAATGAGCGCGAAACTAGCGGCATGGCTCTCGGGAAAGCCGTACGACCCGAATCCCTCGATCTGTTTGAAGGTTTTCTCGGCGAAGTCGCGCTCGTAACCGCGCGTCACCATTCCCTCGATCAACTTGTCGCGGAAGTGACTAACGCCGCCGGTCAGCTTAAACGTTGCCATCGCGCGTCTCAGCAGATCGGCTTCGGACGCGGTGAAGCCTGCACATTCGATCGCAACGCGCATCGCCTGTTCCTGAAACAACGGCACGCCCAATGTCTTTTCGAGCACGCGGCGCAATTCTGGGGTCGGATAGGTGACCTCTTCCTCGCCGTTGCGGCGACGACGATAGGGATGAACCATGTCGCCCTGGATCGGCCCAGGCCGGACGATCGCGACCTGAATGACTAAATCGTAAAAGGTGCGCGGGGCCATCAGGGGGATCGATGCCATCTGGGCGCGGCTTTCAATTTGGAAGACACCGAGCGTGTCGGCCTTGCGGATCATCGCATAGGTTGCAGGATCCTCCGCAGGAATGGTCGCGAGGTCCAGCGTCATGCCCTTGTCATTCTCAAGAAACTGGAAAGCGCGTCGCATGCACGACAGCATTCCCAAACCCAGAACGTCGACTTTCATGAACCCCAAGGCGTCGATGTCATCCTTGTCCCATTCGATGACCTGCCGGTCCTCCATCGCCGCAGGTTCGATCGGCACCAGCTCATCGAGCCGGTCGCGGGTTAGCACGAACCCGCCTGGATGCTGCGACAGATGGCGCGGCGTATCGATCAGCTGTCGTGCCAGCTCAAGCGTCAAGGCCAGACGCCGGTCGCCGAGGTCCATGTTGAGTTCTTTGGCGTGCTTTTCCTCGACACCTTCGCGGCTCCAGCCCCATACCGACGACGATAGACCGGCCGTCATGTCCGCGCTTAATCCAAGCGCCTTGCCGACCTCGCGCACTGCGCCCCGCGCACGGTAGCGGGTCACGACTGCGGTCAGCGCGCTTCGGGTACGGCCATAGGTCTCGTAGATCCACTGGATCACTTCCTCGCGGCGTTCGTGCTCAAAATCGACATCGATATCTGGCGGCTCGCGGCGTTCGGCGGAGATAAAGCGTTCAAATAACAGTTCGGATCGCACCGGGTCGATCGAGGTGATGCCGAGGACATAGCAGACCGCCGAGTTCGCCGCGGACCCGCGACCCTGGCACAGGATGTCGCGACTGCGCGCAAATGCCACTATCGAATGGACCGTCAGGAAATAGGGCGCATAGTCAAGGCTCGCGATCAGGCGAAGCTCATGGTGGAGCTGGTCGCGGACCCGGTCGTCGATCCCTTCAGGATACCGCGCAGGGGCCTTGTCCCAAGTCAGTCGTTCAAGTTCCTGCTGCGGCGTGCGGCCAGGTTGGCCGATCTCGTCGGGATATTGGTATTTTAGTTCGTCGAGGCCAAAGGTGCAGCGCGCCGCAAATTCGACACTGCGGGTTACGGGCCCCGTGTCCTTCAGATACCGGCGGAACAGCCGCTCCATTTCTTCGGCCGTTTTCAGATGCCGGTCAGCGATACGTTCGCGCCGGTCGCCGAGCTGATCAATTGTGCATTTCTCGCGGATGCAGGTGACGACATCGTGCAGAATGCGGCGGTCCGCCGAATGGTAGAGCACGTCGCCGGTTGCGACCGTCGGTACGCGGGCGGCCGCAGCCATGGTATCGAGATCGCGCAACCGCACGGCGTCACCCGGTTGCCGACGAATCGACAGGGCCAGATAAGCGCGGCCACCGAAGATGCGGCGTGTTCGCGCCAGCGCAGCCTCGGCGACAACGTCGGCGCGATCGGGTACGAGCATTGCAAGCAATCCTTCGTTCCATTGCTCGACGTCCAGCCAGTCGAGATGGCACGCGCCCTTACCGGCACGTCCCTTGCCGACACTCAGCAGCCGGCACATCCGCCCATAGGCTGAGCGATCAGTAGGATAGATCATGAGCGCCGTACCGTCGATCAGGTCGAGCCGACACCCGACGATCGCGCGCACGCCCGTCGTTTTTGCTGCATCCCAGGCCCGCACGATGCCCGCAACCGAATGGTGATCAACGATGCCGAGCGCAGGGATGCCAAGCAGGGCTGCGGCGGCAAACAGTTCGTCAGGGGATGATGCCCCGCGCAGGAAACTGAAGTGGGTCGTGACCTGCAGTTCGACATAGCGCGCGGCACCATCGCCTGCCACGCACGCGTCCGCCCCCGCTCGACCCACACCGTCGTCCTTCACAGGATCGCCATTCCGCTACGGTCCGTCATGCGCTCGAGCACTCCGCTTGCAGTCCGCTCACGCGAATGCGCCGTGAATGAACCATCGCATCTCGCCAGTTGCGGGGTTCTCGCCGTCGCCAGTTCGGAATAGCCAGTAGCGTCCACCGCGGGTGGTCTCGACCTGATAATAATCGCGCACCGCATAACGCCGGTCGGCCTCGAGACCGGTGTCGCGCCACCATTCGCCGTGCAGGCGTTCAGGGCCATCGGCTTGGGTCACGCGAAACCGCTTCGACCGCCAGACAAACATGGCGGGAGGGTGGTCGGGCAGCATGGCAGTCACGTCGACCGGCTCGGGCATGCCGAGCAGCCGGCACGGACGCGGCAAATCGGCATTCCATGCAGCGTCTGCGTTCGTTGCCAGCGCCGGAGTCGTCCGCACCGATCGCTCGGGCATCGCGCTTGGCCAGGGCGCGATGCGATAAAGCTTTCGCTGCCCGAACCGGTTGGCAAGCGCGTCGACCAGCGCAGCGAGGTCAGGACCGCGCGTCGCCACAGTCGCCAGCCCTTCGCTCTGGCGCGCCGCGAGCGGCTCGACCAAGGGCGCAACCAAGGTCATCGCCTCAATGCCGAGGCCAGGATCGACCGTTTCAATCTTGGCGGCCAGCAGCTTGGCGAGATGGCGCGGATCGCGCGACGGCGCGGCGGTCCCGATCCGGATTGCCTGATTATGGCCATCAACCCGGTGAAAATAGCAATCGAGCCGCCGCGCGCCCTTTCCTGCGCGGACGAGCTGCTCGACGATGTCAGCGGCGAGATCGTCGATGACCTGAGCAAAGGCGTCGGCGGTGAGGAGCGGTTCCATGAAACCACGTCGGGCGCGCGGCTGTTCTTCAGGAAAGATCGGATCAATGGGTTCGGGGATGTGACCGAGTGCTTGGTCGAGGCGGCGATGAAGTGTGCGCCCGAAGCGTTTGGCGAGCGGGCCGCGCGGGGTGCCGATCAGTTGCTCGATCCGATCAAACCCGAGCTTTCGCAAGCCATCGGTGACGTCCTCCTCGACGCGGAGCGCGGCGATCGGCAACAGGATAATCGCTTTCCGATGACTACCGGGCTCGATCGTGACAGGTCGGCCAGCAGGTACGTGCCGCGCAACCGCATGCGCACAGCCCGCCGTATCAGCGACCGCAACCTGGACCGTCAGGCCGAAGGCGATTAAACGTCTAGAAAGATCCTTGATCAGTGCGCGCTCGGTATCGAACAGTGGGGCGCAGCCGGTGATGTCAAGCCACAACCCATCGGGCGGATCGGGGGCAACGATTGGCGCATAGCGCTGGCCGACCCAAAGGGCGAGGCGCCTCAGTCCTGCAAGATCAGCTTCGGGATCCGCGTCAATTACGTCGAGGCCGTAGGTAAATGATTGCGCCTTGGTGACCGTCATGCCCGGTGCGATGCCTAGGGCACGTGCACCAGCATCGACAGACGCGACAATGCGGCGGCCGTGATCGGGAACGGCCGTGACAAGCGGGGCGACTGGTACGCCGAGACCGTCAGGCCGCGACTTGGCGGTCTTCCGCCGCAGCCGGTCGGTCGACCAGTACGGCAGATAGACCGATACGACCCTGCGCATCGCACCCCTCCACAATCCATTGGCGCGGATTTCCGCCGCGGACACGTTCAAGCCCGACCTGCCATTGCGGCCGTCCCAGACCAGGGATACCAATCGCTTCGCTGGGCGCTGCCGAAATCCGCCACCGCGTCAGCGCCGCAGAGCCCTCGGTCGCGACATCGATCTTCGAAGCGCGCCGGAACACGAAGGCTGTCACCCCCGAGTTCTCGGCAGCAAGCTGCAACCGCTTCGAGGCCGTCGTTGAATATCTAGTGACCTCGCCGACCACACCAGCAAGCCCAGCATGGCGCAGGCATTCCTCCATCGCGAGCAGCACATTGCTGTCGCTCCCCGCTTCGACATGGATCACGCGGTCGTGATGAAGCCCGGCAAGGTGAAGGGCAGGCGCAAAAAGATCGCGCCAACGCAGGCACCAAAATACCGGCCCCTCAATCCGTGCAAGAATCCCGGCGAGAAAGATGGTTGCACAGGCGTCGTCAGCAAGGTCGGGACTTCCCGCGATCTCATGCAACGCGCCTGCGTTTATTCCCCCGCCCGGAAGGTGGCCGTCGAGCGCGGGCACGCCGAACGGCAGCACCGCGTGACGGCTCCTTGCACCTTCCACTTCGGCGATGCGGGCGCGCAGATTGGCAATGACATTGGATTGTCGCATGGCACCAAAAGGACTCGTGAAACAGGAAACTTGTTCCTTATTTGTTCTGCTTAATTGCTGACTGTCAATCCGGTGTCTCGTGCCAGAATACACCACCGCCCGTCGGAACCCCGCAAACCGGGCGTTTTGCCCTTTAAATAAATCTGCGCGGCACTTGCGGCCGGCAACTTCACTATCGAAAATCTATTTTCGGTTGCCCCGCGCGTGATTCCAGGCGGTTGATATTTTAGTTTGACAGTGCCGACTGACAGCACCCTCAGCACGAATTGCGGACACATTTTGCAATGGTTGAACTGCGGGAAAGGTGCCAAGGTATCTGAGGACGGACACTGCCGTAACGTTTTGTAGCATTGCTGCCTTGGTGCTTCGGGGATGGCACCATCTCGCCAAATGAGGTAGCGCCGAGATATTATTCCCCTCTCGAGGCACCCTCTCATGAAGATTAAAGATCGCGCTGAGTTTTCCAGCAAATCCCAAGTTATGACCTTTTCACCGGACGATACCGTCTTTTTCGCGGCTCAGGCGATGAGCGCCAAAAATTACGGCGCAGCGGTCATCATCAACCAGGACCGCAAGCCCATCGGTATTGTCACTGAACGCGATTTCATGCGGCGGTTGATCATCAATAGCCTTGACCCTGTTTCCACCCCGCTCAGCGCAATCATGACAACCGATCTCAAACTCGCCCGCGCCGACGATAATCTGCTCGATTGGCTGCGGCAGATGTCGAACGAGCGTTTCCGCCATCTGCCGATCGTGGACGAACAGGGCACGCTGGTCAGCATTATGAGCCAGGGTGACTTCGTCAGCTACACCTGGCCCGAGCTGATGGGCCGGGTCCGCGAGCAGGCGCAGGCGACCTTTGCCATCAATCCATCGATGATCATCGCCAGTGCTGTCGGCATCATACTGCTGCTGGGGGCTATTTTGGCCGTGCTTGCTAATCGTTGAGCAGGCCGGTGATGCTATGTCGCCATCAATGGTCCCTGCCGACGATGGCCTGGACTTTGCGGCGAATCATCACCCACACGAAGGCTACAACCAGGATGGAGACGTTTGAACGCGGCGGCCAACTCTACCACTGCGGACGTACAGCCGCCGCATTGGCTCCGCTGAAATCTGCCATACGTTCACCCAGATCAAAGGATAGAACCCACCGCGCGCGGAGCCTATTACGCTCAGATTTTGGAGCGCTTCACAAGGCACTGTCAAGGCTATTGCACCACTGTTTCCCAATGAGGTTAGCGACGGACCAAAACTCCCGCCGTTCTACAAGTTGACCGCTTTTGGTTCTCTTTTGTTCCTAACAAAAGCTCCTGAAATTTAACTATTTACGCTAATTTTGCGGTCGACGAACCAGATGCTGGTTAGTCTGACAGTGCCCTTACTTTTGGCATTTACGTGCTTGTTGCAGGCCACGCAAAAATCCGCGGCGTGCGATACCGGCGTCGATTGCGGCATTCTCGCGGCGTTCCTGCGCGCTTGCGCCGCTGACCTCGCGAACGATCCCGCGAAACGGAATGAGCGAGTTGACAACAGCTGCGCCACCCACGGCGGCAATGTTTGGTTTTTTCTCATTTGGCGTCGTTGAAAAGTCTGGACCGATGACCTTCGTCAGCGCTGCAATTGCCGCAGTAATTTGCGCACAATTTTCGGTGCCTGCAGTGGCATAGGGATTCTTTGCTGACTCAAGAAGCACCTCGGAAATTTTTGCTTTCTCGATGCCCATATCCCGCGCGGGTTGCGTAACAATCTTTTCCGCAGATTGTGCCCATACGCCAGTTCCAGTCACCGAGATGGCAGCGACCGCAAGCGTCAACGCAACGGCATTGCGGAGATTCCGGATGAGCAAGGCATTTATCCGTTTCATACTATCCCAACATTTCTCCGTAGTTTCCATATTCGCGGCTGTGGGGGATGCCAATTTCGCCGTTCAGCATTCCGGTGTTCTGAAGGGGTGGCGAGGCACTGTCAAACTGACCAGCAATTGTTCGTTTGCCTGCCGGAGGCGCGTCGCTCGTGCCAGTTGCTGCTTTTGGCAGAAGAGCAAGCGGATTTGATATAGAACGAAGCGTGGCGATCAG
>JAYUYR010000334.1:0-8528 GCA_043752405.1 Sphingomonas sp.
GCGTTTTTTGAGTTCGGTCGCCTGTGCGAATCTCGACAGGTTTAAATTTGACGCTAGATTATCGGCGGCACTGGCCATGTCAGTCGTTCGTCCCCGTAAGGTTGCGCCTCATATAGGAAAGCAGCGGCGGATGTCTAACCCGCCGCACTCCCTAAAGAAGATCCTTGCGGATCTTGACGGTGTTTTTCTTCGCTTTCGCTTTGTCGGACGCAGCGACGATTTCGATCACTTCGACCGAACCACCGGCCTTTTCGACCGCTTCACGGGCACCCTTCGAGACGCCCGCGACGAGGAATTTCAGCGTGGCAGTGAATTCACCTTTGCCGAGGAGGCGGACGCCGTCCTTCCCGCCACGTGCAACGCCAGCGGCTTTCAGCGCGGCATGATCGATCACGGCCTTCGCATCAAGCTTTTTGCCGTCGATCAGCTTCTGGATCATGCCCAGATTGATTTCAGCACAATCGCGCGCGAATATGTTGTTAAAGCCACGTTTCGGCAGCCGCATGTGAAGCGGCATCTGCCCGCCTTCGAACCCAGCAATCGACACACCTGAGCGCGACGTTTGGCCCTTCTGGCCGCGACCGCTCGTCTTACCCTTGCCCGAGCCGATACCCCGGCCCACGCGCATACGGCCTTTACGGGCGCCGTCATTGTCCTTGATTTCGTTCAGTTTCATTGCACTCGCTTTCGCTTTTGTCGCGCGGTGAAGTTCAGGGTTTAGTTCTGCACTTCAACCATATGCCGCACCTTGCGGATCATGCCCTGGACTTCGGGGCTGTCGTCCAGCTCTGAAACCTTGTGCATTTTGTTGAGTCCAAGACCAGTGAGCGTTGCCCGCTGGTCCTTGGTGCGACGGATGGGCGATCCGGTCTGCTTGATCTTTATTTTTGCCATGTCGCTTACTCCGTGATCATCGCGGCGTCAGCATCGGCCGTCTTCGAACCACCGTGGCCCAGCAGATCCGCGATCTTCTTGCCGCGACGCTGCGCCACCGATTTCGGTGACGTCTGTTCGCCAAGCGCTTCGAATGTGGCGCGGATCATGTTGTATGGGTTCGATGTGCCCACCGACTTGGTCACGACGTCGGCAACACCAAGCGATTCAAAGATGGCGCGCATCGGGCCACCGGCGATGATGCCGGTCCCCTGTGGTGCCGAACGCAAGGTCACGCGACCTGCACCGAAATGGCCATTGCCATCATGATGCAGCGTACGACCATCGCGCAGCGGCACGCGGATCATTTTCTTCTTCGCAGCCGCCGTGGCCTTTGAAATAGCTTCGGGCACTTCGCGCGCCTTGCCATGGCCAAAGCCGGCACGACCCTTGCCATCGCCAACGACGACGAGCGCGGCGAAACCAAAGCGCTTACCACCCTTAACAGTCTTTGAGACGCGGTTGATGTGGACGAGCTTTTCGATCAGTTCTTCACCACCGTCGCTCGCGCCACCGCCATCGCGACGCGCGCGGTTATTGCCGTCGCGACCGCCACGGCCCTGTCCAGGACCACCGCCGCCACGACCGCCACGTGGGCCACGGTTGCGTGGTGCATCTGCTGGCGGCCCGTCCGCTGCCGGAGCGCCGGTTACTTCGATTTCATCAGCCATTTAGAACTCCAATCCGCCTTCGCGTGCACCATCGGCGAGCGCCTTGTCGCGACCGTGGAACAGAAAACCGCCACGATCGAAAACAACCTGGGTAACGCCCGCTTCTTTGGCGGCCGCTGCAACGCGCTTGCCGACATCGGTCGCGCCATCGCAGGTTGCACCAGCCTTGCCGCGCACATCCTTGTCGAGCGTCGAGGCACAAGCGAGCGTCTTGCCCGCTATGTCGTCGATGATCTGCGCATAAATATGCCGACCCGACCGATGGATCGACAACCGTGGTCGCAATGCGCCTTTGACCCGCAATTTCGTGCGGACGCGCTGGCGGCGCTTTTCGAAAAGTGACAGCTTTGCCATTACTTCTTCTTACCCTCTTTGCGGAAGATATACTCGCCGCGATATTTGATGCCCTTGCCCTTGTAAGGCTCCGGCTTGCGCCAGCGACGGATTTCAGCGGCCAGCTGGCCCACCTTCTGCTTGTCGATGCCAGTGATGTGGATGGTCGTCTGGTCGGGCGTTTTTACGTCCAGATCCGATGGCACATCGATATCGACATCATGCGAATACCCAAGCTGTAATTTCAGCTTCGGCCCCTGCGCATTGGCACGATAACCAACACCAGTGATTTCCAGTGTTTTGGTGAAACCATCAGTCACGCCGATGACAAGGTTCTGCACCAGCGTCCGCTGCATGCCCCAAAAGGCGCGCGCCGCTTTCGTGGCGTTTGCAGGCTTCACCGACACAGCACCGTCTTCGAGCGAGTAAGTGATTTCGTCGCGCATTGTGAGGGTTAAGGTGCCCTTGGGTCCCTTCATCGAGATAATGCCGTGTTCCATCGACGCGGTGACGCCCGACGGAAGTGCGACCGGTTTTTTACCAATGCGACTCATCAGAACACCTCCGCGAGGACTTCGCCGCCAACATTGGCTTCACGTGCTTCGGCATCCGAAAGCACACCGCGCGGTGTCGAGACGATGGTAATGCCGAGACCATTGCGGACGCGCGGCAATTCCTTACTGCCCGAATAAACGCGGCGACCCGGCTTTGAAACGCGGGCCACATGCTTGATTGCAGGCTGGCCCTCGAAATACTTCAGTTCGATGCGGATCCCGTCGTGGCCCGCAACCTCTTCAGCGCTCCAGCCACGAATATAGCCTTCGCGTTGCAGCACATCGAGGACGCGCTGACGCAGCTTCGAACCTGGCGTGGTCACGCTATCCTTGCGCGCCTGCTGGCCGTTGCGGATGCGGGTGAGCATATCACCCAATGGATCGGTCAATGACATATCTTAACCCTTACCAGCTCGACTTCGTAACGCCGGGGATCAGGCCCTTATTGGCCAGATCGCGCAGCATAATACGGCAGAGGCGGAACTTACGATAATAAGCGCGCGGACGACCCGTCAGCTCGCACCGGTTGCGGATGCGCGTCGGGTTACCATTGCGCGGTAACGCCGACATCTTCAGGCGCGCCATCAGGCGTTCGCTGTCATCGACATTCATGTCGTTGGCAATTGCCTTCAGCGCGGCGAGCTTGGGCGCAAAGCGCTTGACCATTGCCTTGCGCTTCTCGTTCTTGTTGATCGAACTTTTCTTCGCCATCGCTTAAGCCGCCTTCTGCTGTTCGACTTCAGGAGCCGGGATCGGGAATGGGAACCCGAACAAACGGAGCAGCTCACGTGCTTCGTCGTCGGTGTTCGCGGTGGTCGTGACAATCACGTCCATGCCCCGAACCTGGTCGACCTTGTCGTAGCTGATCTCGGGAAAAATCAGCTGTTCCTTGACGCCGCAGGCATAGTTGCCGCGCCCGTCAAAGCTCTTATCGTTCAGCCCGCGGAAATCGCGGACGCGCGGCAATGCGATGGTGATAAAGCGGTCAAGGAACTCATACATACGCTCCTTGCGTAGCGTCACCTTGCAGCCAATCGGCATGCCTTCGCGCAGTTTGAATTGCGCGATTGATTTCTTCGCCTTGGTCACGACAGGCTTCTGGCCGGCAATCAGTTCCATTTCGGAAACCGCCTGGTCGACCTTCTTCTTGTCCTGCGTCGCTTCGCCGACACCCATGTTGATGACGATCTTATCGAGACGCGGAACCTGCATGCGGTTCTTGTAACCGAACTTCTCGGTCATCGCAGCGACAATCTGGTCGTCATAGAGCGCCTTCATCCGCGCCTTGTATGCTGCATCAGCCATTTATCTGCTCCCCGGACCGCACAGCGACCCGAATTTTCTTTCCGTCCTTGACCTCAAACCGGACGCGCGTGGGCTTGCCGGTCTTGGGATCTTCGATGGCGACTTTCGATGCGAACATCGGCGCTTCGAACCGGTCGAGTCCGCCCTGCGGATTTTCTTGGCTCGCCTTGCGGTGACGCGTTGCGATGTTGACGCCCGACACAATGACTTTGCCGTCCTTGGGGAACGCCTTGGTCACTTCGCCGTGCTTACCCTTGTCCTTGCCGGACAGGACGACGACCTTGTCGCCCTTCTTGATCTTGAGCGATGCCATCACAGCACCTCCGGCGCGAGCGAGATGATTTTCATGTAATTCTTCGCACGAAGCTCGCGAACCACCGGGCCAAAGATACGGGTGCCGATAGGCTCCTCGTTCTTGTTGACAAGCACGGCGGCGTTTGTGTCGAAACGGATCGTCGAACCGTCGGCGCGGTGAATGTCCTTGGCAGTGCGGACGATGACGGCGCGGTGAACGTCGCCCTTTTTGACCTTGCCACGAGGTGCCGCTTCCTTGATCGACACGACGATGACATCGCCAACGCCGGCGAAACGACGCTTCGACCCGCCCAGCACCTTGATACACTGAACGCGCTTGGCGCCACTGTTGTCCGCGACTTCCAGGTTTGATTGCATCTGGATCATTATGCGTTGTCCTCAACACCGGTGTCGGCAACGCCGCTACCGTCGATGACTTTCCACGTCTTTAGCTTGCTGATCGGCGCGCACTCTTCGATGCGGACAATCTGGCCCAGCTTGAAAACATTGGTCTCATCATGAGCATGATATTTCTTCGTGCGGCGGATGATCTTGCCGTACAGGGGGTGCTTCACCTTCCGTTCGACATTGACCACCACCGTCTTGTCGCCCTTGTCCGAGACGATGACGCCGGTGAGAACGCGCTTTGGCATTACTTCGCTCCTTCGGCGCTGCGCGCCGTCTGACCACCCGAAGCGGCAGCGCCACGGGCGTTCTGTAACGTCTTGATCTGTGCAATCGTGCGACGGACGACGCGGACACGGCTCGGCTTTTCGAGCTGATTGGTTGCTGCCTGAAACCGGAGGTTGAACGCCTCGCGCTTCAGTTCGCCAAGCTGACCCGACAGTTCATCGTCAGTCTTGAGCTTGAGGTCGGCAATCTTGGCCATCTTATTTGGCTCCCAGATGCGAGAAGTCACCGAGGCGTGCGACAACCTTCGTCTTGATCGGCAGCTTTTCCATCGCGCGGCTAAACGCAATGGCAGCAATCGGACCCGGAACGCCGTCGAGTTCAAACAGGATGCGGCCCGGCTTGACGCGCGCAGCATGATATTCGATCGCGCCCTTGCCTTTGCCCATGCGGACTTCAGCAGGTTTCGCCGTCACGGGCACATCGGGAAAAATGCGTATCCACAACCGCCCTTGACGCTTGATGTGGCGCGTGATTGCCCGACGCGCGGCTTCGATCTGGCGCGCGGTAATCCGGTCGGGCTCAAGCGCCTTCAGGCCATAAGAGCCGAAATTCAACTGTGTGCCACCCTTGGCATCGCCGTGAATCTTGCCCTTGAAGGTCTTGCGGAACTTCGATTTTTTTGGTTGCAGCATTTTCTATATCCTCAACGACGGTCGTCGCGGGCGGGACGGACACCGGAAGTCTGTGCTTCCAGCATAAGCCGCTCTTGCGACATCGGGTCGTGACCCAAGATTTCGCCCTTGAAAATCCAGACCTTAATCCCGCACACCCCATAAGCGGTGTGGGCTTCGGCTTCGGCATAATCGACGTGCGCACGCAGTGTATGTAGTGGCACGCGACCTTCACGATACTGTTCGACGCGCGCGATTTCAGCGCCGCCCAAACGACCACCACACATGATCTTGATGCCTTCGGCACCAAGCCGCATCGCCGACTGCATGGCGCGCTTCATGGCACGTCGGAACGCAATACGGCGTTCGAGCTGGTCGGCAATCCCTTGCGCCACGAGCTTGGCATCGATTTCGGGCTTGCGGATTTCAACGATATTCAACGACACGTCCGAAGACGTCATCGCGCCAATCGTCTTGCGCAGCGATTCGATGTCCGCACCCTTCTTGCCGATGATGACACCGGGGCGGGCGGCATAGATCGAGATGCGGCACAGCTTGGCCGGACGCTCGATCACCACTTTCGAAATCGCGGCCTGCGGCAGCGTCTTCATGATGAACTGGCGGATGCGCAGATCTTCGAGCAGCAAACGGCCATAATCGGCACCTTCCGCATACCAGCGGCTGTCCCATGTCCGGTTGATCTGAAGCCGAAGCCCGATTGGATTTGATTTATGACCCATGCTTAGGCTTCCTGATCCTGAACTTCACGCACGACGACGCGAAGACGGCTGAACGGCTTGACGATCTGTGTCGAACGACCACGCGCCCGCGTTGCAAAGCGCTTCATCGACAATCCCTTGCCGACGCTGGCTTCGACAACAACAAGGTTGTCGACGTCGAGATTATGGTTGTTTTCCGCATTGGCGATGGCCGACGCGAGGCACTTGCGCACGTCGATGGCCATACCTTTGGTCGAAAACTGGAGAATGTTCATCGCATCGCCGGCCTTGCGGTTGCGGATGAGCGCCGCGACGAGGCCCAGCTTCTGCGCCGAGCCACGGATCGACGTCGATGTCGCCAGCGCTTCGTTATCGGCGACCTTACGTGGATTGACTGTCTTGGACATCAGCGTTTGCCCTTCTTGTCCGCAGCGTGACCCGGGAAGTAGCGCGTGGGCGCAAATTCACCGAGCTTCATGCCAACCATGTCTTCGTTGACCGACACGGGAACAAACTTGCGGCCATTGTAGACGCTGAACGTCAGACCCACAAACTGCGGCAGAATCGTCGAGCGGCGCGACCACGTCTTGATCGGCGCGCGCGCATTCGTTTCCGCAGCGGTTTCTGCTTTCTTGAGCAAGTGAAGGTCGACGAACGGACCCTTCCAGACGGAACGTGCCATGTTACTTCTTCTTCTTTGCGTGACGTGACCGGATGATCATCTTGTCAGTCGATTTGTTCGAACGAGTGCGCGCACCCTTGGTCGGCTTGCCCCACGGCGTCACGGGATGACGACCGCCCGAGGTCCGGCCTTCCCCACCACCGTGCGGGTGATCGACCGGGTTTTTGGCGACACCGCGCGTCAGCGGGCGAATGCCCTTCCAACGATTGCGGCCAGCCTTGGCAAGGTTCGTGTTGGCGTTGTCGGGGTTCGACACCGCGCCCACCGTCGCCATGCAATTGGCGTGGATATAACGCTGCTCGCCCGAGTTCAGGCGGACGATCACCATGCCACGGTCACGACCAACCACTTGAACGTAAGTCCCAGCAGAACGCGCAATCTGGCCACCCTTGCCGGGCTTCATTTCGACATTGTGGACGATGGTACCGACAGGAACCTGGCCGATTTCCATCGCATTGCCGGGCTTCACGTCGGTCTTCTTAGCCGCAATCACCTTGTCACCGACGGCCAGACGCTGCGGAGCAATAATGTATTTAACATCGCCTTCACCGTAGCTGATGAGCGCGATAAAAGCAGTGCGGTTGGGATCATATTCGATCCGCTCGACGGTGCCTTCGACGTCCCACTGGCGACGCTTGAAGTCGATGAAACGATAGCTTTGCTTGTGCCCGCCTGCGATGCCGCGCGACGTTACATGCCCTTTATTGTTACGGCCGCCCGTCTTTTTCTTGCCTTCCGTAAGCGCCTTGACGGGGCCGCCTTTCCACAGCGAAGACTTGTCGACGAGGATCAGGCCGCGGCGCGCCGGGCTTGTCGGATTATAATGTTTAAGTGCCATGGCGTTAAATTCCCGTGGTCACGTCGATCGACTGGCCATCTGCCAGTGTCACGATTGCCTTTTTGAAATCGGACTTGGTGTAGGGCGTGCCCTTCCACTTCTTGGTCTTGCCCTTTTGAACGATGGTGTTCACCTTCGTCACCGAAACCGAGAACAGCGCCTCGACGGCGGCCTTGATCTCGGGCTTGGTGGCGTTGTTGGCGACCTTGAACACAACCGCGTTGTGCTCGCTCATCATCGTCGATTTCTCGGTGATATAAGGGGCAACCACGACGTCATAATGACGCAGCGCGACGCTGCTCTTTACAGGCTTCTTAGCCATTGAACCGCGCCTCCAGCTTTTCGACGCCCGCGCGGGTCAAGACCAGCGTGTCGTGCTTCAAGATGTCATAAACGTTGGCGCCCATCGCCGGCATCACATTGATATTGTGCAGGTTCGACGCGGCGAGAGCAAAGCTTGTATCGACGATGTCGCCGTCAATGACCAAGGCCGTCCGGCCAAAGCCGAGTTTCGCGAGGCTTGCAGCCAGTGTCTTCGTCTTGCTATCGGCGACCGCCAAAGAGTCCATGATGATCAGCGTGCCGTCCTTGATCTTCGACGACAGCGCCATTTTCAGGCCGATCGTGCGGATTTTCTTGTTCAGCGACGGATTAAAATCCCGAACGCGCGCGCCATGAGCTTTACCACCACCGATGAAGATCGGTGCGCGACGGTTGCCGTGACGGGCGGTGCCGCCACCCTTCTGGTTGCCGAACTTCTTGCCAGTCCGTGCAACGTCCGAACGCTCACGCGTTCCACGAGCTGTCGCCCGACGCTTTTCAAGCTGCCATGTAATGACACGATGAAGAATGTCGGCGCGCGGCTCGAGGCCGAACACGTCGTCATTCAGTTCGA
>JAYUYR010000335.1:0-3366 GCA_043752405.1 Sphingomonas sp.
GAAGCGCCGTGTCGAGCCGCGCCGCAAGGCTACCCCGACCACGACCGAGCCCAAGGGCGGTGTGCTCGCCGACTATAATCTGAGCGAAGCGCAGGGCAACGAAATCATCATGGCGGCCCGCGCGCACTGGTTCGAAGAGGAGGACGCACTTGCGGACTCCCCAGAATGACACAGTAGGTTCGCCAGAAGCGAAGCATGATCCGGAGCGCCGCTGCGTTCTGAGCGGGGAACGTGTGTCGCGCGACGGGCTGATCCGCCTTGCGCTCGCGCCCGATGGTCAGGTGCTGCCCGATGTCCGCGCCAAAGCGCCGGGGCGCGGGGCATGGATCGGTGTCGCGCGTCCGGCGCTTGAGGCCGCAATGGCCAAGGGCAAGCTGAAAGGCGCGCTGGCGCGGGCCTACAAATCGAGCGACCTGACCATCGCGGACGACCTGCCGCAACGGATCGAGGACGCTTTAGCGCGCAATGCGCTTGACCGCCTCGGCCTCGAAGCCCGCGCGTCGACGGTCGTCACCGGCTCCGAACGGATCGAGGAGGCGGCGCGCAAAGGCTTGCTGCACTTGCTCTACCACGCCGCCGATGCGTCGCTCGATGGCAACCGTAAGCTCGACCAGGCATGGCGCGTCGGCAATGACGACGAGGGGTCGGGCCGACAGGGGTTGGTGTTGAGCGTTGACCGCACTATCTTGTCGGTAGCGCTGGGGCGCGAAAATGTGGTACATATCGGGGCCATCGACGCGCGTGCTGCGGCACGGGTGGCGGCCGCGATCGACCGGTGGCACGGGTTTATCGATTTACAGCCGACAGGCATATCTTGCGAAACGGGTTCGCAGGGTTCAGGGCCGCGTGGCGCACAAGTTACGGTTTGAAGGGTTTAAGATTAGATTATGAGCGATACCGAAAAACCGAAACTGGGCATGCGCGCCCCGTTGAGCCTGAAGCGCACGGTCGAAACCGGCAAGGTAAAGCAGAGCTTTAGCCACGGCCGGTCGAACACGGTTGTCGTCGAAGTGAAGAAACGTCGGATGATCGGACGTCCGGGCGACGTGGAAGTGGCGCCTGAACCGGTGGTCGAAGTTGCGGCACCGGTTGTTGCAGCGCCGCCCCCGCCTCCGCCTCCGCCGCCTGCCGCACCGCAAGCCAGCCTGATGTCGCGTCAGGAGCTGCAAACCAAACTTCTGCGCGAAGCCGAAGAAGCGCGGATGAACGCGCTCGAGGAATCGCGCCGTCGCGACGACCGCGCCAAGACCGATTCGAGCGATGATGAAAAGCGCCGTGCCGACGATAATCGCAAAGCCGAAGAGGCAGCGCGGATTGCCGCCGAAGAAGCAGCGAATGCACCCGCGCCCGTGCTCGAACCCGTTGCCGAACCCGAAGTGCAGCAAGCACAGGCCGGCAAGCATGAACCCAAGCATTTCGCCCGTCCGGCACCCGTGCCAGAGCGTCGGCCCGAACCTGTGCGCCCCGCCCGCGGCAAGCTCGGCAGTGATGACCGCCGCCAGTCGGGCAAGCTTACGGTCACGCGTGCGCTCGACGGCAACGAGGAAGGTGCGCGCGCCCGTTCGCTCGCCGCGCTCAAGCGTGCCCGTGAAAAGGAGCGCCGCGCGCACGGCAGCGGCCAGGTTCAGGCCAAGCAAATCCGCGACGTCGTCATCCCTGAAAGCATCACCGTCGGCGAACTCGCTAACCGCATGGCCGAACGCGGCAGCGATTTGATCAAAGCCCTGTTCAAGATGGGCGTGCCGTCGGCAATGGGCGACAGCATCGATCAGGATACCGCCGAACTGCTGGTTACCGACTTCGGCCATAACGTCACCCGCGTATCCGACAGCGATGTCGAAATCGATGTCGCCACCGACGTCGACGCTGCGGACACGCTCAAGACACGCCCCCCCGTGGTCACGATCATGGGCCATGTCGATCATGGCAAGACATCGCTGCTCGATGCTCTGCGCGGCACCGATGTCGTGCGCGGCGAAGCAGGCGGTATCACCCAGCACATCGGTGCCTACCAGGTGGCGATGAAGGATGGGGCGAAGATCACGTTCCTCGACACGCCGGGCCATGAAGCGTTTATCGACATGCGCAAACGCGGTGCGAACATTACCGATGTCGTCGTGCTGGTCGTGGCGGCGGATGACAGCATCAAGCCGCAGACGATCGAAGCGATCAACCACACCAAGGCGGCGGGCGTGCCGATGATTGTCGCAATCACCAAGAGCGACAAGCCCGAAGCGAATGCGCAAAAGGTCCGCGAGGCGCTGCTTCAATATGAAATCGTCGTCGAGGAAATGTCAGGCGATGTGCAGGACGTCGAAGTTTCGGCGCTTAAGAAAACCGGGCTCGATACGCTGATCGAAAAAATCCAGCTTCAGGCCGAACTACTCGAACTGAAGGCCAATCCCGACCGCGCCGCCGAGGGCAGCGTCATCGAGGCCAAGCTCGACAAGGGGCGCGGCTCGCTTGCGACCATTCTCGTCCGGCGCGGCACGTTGCGGGTCGGTGACATCGTCGTCGTCGGCCAGCAGTCGGGCAAAATCCGCGCGATGATCAATGACAAGGGTCAGCAAATCAAGGAAGCCGGCCCCTCGATGCCGGTCGAAATCCTCGGACTGTCGGGTGTGCCGTCGGCGGGCGATCCGATGTCAGTTGTCGAAAACGAAGCGCGTGCGCGCGAAGTGGCGCTGTACCGTGCCAACCTCGCCACTGAATTGCGCACCGTGTCCGCACCGGTCGACATGGAAAACCTGTTCGCCAATCTGACTGCCGTCAAGGCGATGGAATATCCCATCGTCGTCAAGGCCGACGTCCAGGGGTCGGCCGAAGCCATCGTCAATGCCGTCAACAAAATCTCGACCGACCTCATCAAGGTCCGTGTGCTGAGCGCGGGCGTTGGCGGAATCACCGAAAGCGATGTGCAGCTTGCTGCGGCATCGGGTGCGCCGGTCATCGGTTTCAACGTCCGCCCGAATACCAAAGCGGCGGCACTGGCAAAACGTGACCGCGTCGAATTCCAGTATTTCGACGTCATCTATCACCTGACCGACGCTGTCCGCAGCGCTATGGCAGGCGAGCTTGGTCCCGAAATGATCGAACACGTCGTCGGCCGTGCCGAGATCAAGGAAGTCTTCCCCGCGGGCAAACATGGCAAGGCCGCCGGTCTGCTCGTCACCGAAGGCGCCATCCGCAAGAACCTCAAGGCGCGCATCACCCGCGCCGACGTCATCATCTACAACGGCCAGATCAATTCACTGCGCCGCTTCAAGGACGATGTCGCCGAAGTGCGTTCGGGGTTGGAATGTGGCGTCACCTTCGATGCGACCAACGACATCAAGGCCGGCGACTTCCTCGAGACGTTTGAAGTCG
>JAYUYR010000336.1:0-3362 GCA_043752405.1 Sphingomonas sp.
GAGTGCGCCACAAGGCGATATGCCGCCGGTCTATCCCGGCACTTGCCGAGGTCGCGCGGTCTCGGGGCCCGCGGCATGGCGGCTCGACATGGCCAAAGCTGCCGACCCGGACGACCCGGCGCAAATCTGGGGCGATGTCGTCATCGCGCGCAAGGATGCGCTCGCCAGTTACCACCTTGCGGTCACCGTTGATGATGCTGAGGAAGGTGTAACCGATGTCGTGCGCGGGCGTGACCTTGAAACCGCGACCGATGTTCATCGCGTTCTGCAACGACTGCTGGGACTATCGACACCGCGCTACCACCACCACCCGCTAATCTGCGGTCCCGACGGCAAGCGCCTGGCCAAACGGACAGGGTCGGCGAGCCTTGTCGACATGCGCGCCAGTGGGATCGACGGTCTTTCGCTTGCAAATGATCTTCGCGCCGGTCGCCTGCCCCTTGGCTTTAGCTTCGACGCTCCCTAAATCACTGTCATGTCCACACTCCTCATCATTCTCGTTGTCCTCGCCATGGGCGGGGCCGTTTTCGCATTGATCAAGGGGATCGTCGCATTCCTCCAAACGACTGAAGCCGACTTGAAATCGACCGATGGCGGGGTCAGCCGCTCGGCGGAGCGCCAGAACAAGGCGATGTTCATGCGCGTTGGCTTTCAGGCGGGCGCGGTTGTGCTGGTGATGCTGTTGCTGCTGCTTTCGCGCCAGGGATAATGGTCAAACTCAACAAGATTTATACCAAGACCGGCGACGATGGCACGACTGGGCTGGTCGATGGCAGCCGTGTGCCGAAACATGATCTGCGCATGGCGGCCATTGGCGATGTCGATGAAGCGAACAGCCTGATCGGGGTCGCGGCGGTTCATGCGTCGCTTGAAATGCTGAAGTCGCTGCGGACAATCCAGAACGACATGTTCGACCTTGGTGCCGATATCGCGACCCCCGAAGGTAATTTCGGATGGGAGCCGCTGCGTATTGTCCCCGCGCAGGTCTCGCGCCTGGAGGCCGAAATCGACCGCATGAACTCAGGGCTGACACCACTGAACAGTTTCATTCTGCCCGGCGGATCGGCACTGGCCGCACATCTTCATGTCGCGCGCGCCGCCGTCCGCCGCGCCGAACGCAGCGCGGTTGCCGCTACCGGCCTCAATCCACAAGCGCTCGCCTATCTCAACCGCTTGTCGGATCATCTTTTCACGATGGCGCGCGTCGCCAACGGGAACGGTGCCGACGACGTCCTCTGGGTGCCAGGCGCGTCGCGATAGCGGAACCGGGCGCGGCTTTTGCTGTTTCCTGAATTCCGAAACTGATAAGGGCAATCATGGCAACGCAGAAAATCGCCGCCGACGCCCTTGCGCATTGCTTTGCGGCCACCCGTGCGCGGACGCTGGCGCTTGCCGAGCCGCTCTCCGATGCAGACGCCACGGTGCAATCGATGCCCGATGCCTCGCCAGCAAAATGGCATCTGGCACACACGACATGGTTCTTTGAGACGTTTGTCCTGCGCGATCATGTTCTCGGTTATCGTGTCTTCGATCCGGCCTATCACTATCTGTTCAACAGCTATTATGACGGCGAGGGCGACCGCCACGCCCGGCACAATCGCGGTATGCTGACCCGCCCGTCGCTCGACGACATCCGCGCCTATCGCGCGCATGTGGATACAGCGGTTCTAGCCGCTTTCCCCGACGCCGCCCGCGATCTGATCGAACTGGGCTGCGCGCATGAAGCACAGCATCAGGAATTGTTGCTGACTGACATCCTGCACCTGTTTGCGCAAAGTCCGGTGGCACCGGCCTATCGCGCCGAAGCGGTGCAGACGATCACTGCCGTGGCCGAACCGATAAAGTGGATCGAAGGCCCGTCGGGCGTCGCCGAGGTCGGCCACGGCGCCATGGGTTTTGCGTTCGATTGCGAAGCGCCGCGCCACAAGACCTACCTCGCGCCTCATGCGCTCGCCGACCGGCTGGTGACGAATGCCGAGTGGCAAGCTTTCATCGACGATGGCGGCTATGCACGGCCCGATCTCTGGCTGTCCGAAGGCTGGGCATGGGTGCGTGCGGAATCGATTGCGGGTCCACTCTACTGGCGCGGGGACAAGGCGTTCGGCCTGAATGGCCTCCACCCACGCAGGCCCGCTGATCCCGTCACGCACATCAGCCATTACGAGGCCGACGCCTATGCGCGCTGGGCAGGGGCACGGCTGCCGACCGAGTTCGAATGGGAAGCAGCAGCATCCGACCCGCGCCTGTCACAAATGTTCGGCAGTGTTTGGCAATGGACGGCGTCGGCCTACCTTCCCTATCCCGGCTATTATGCTGAACCGGGCGCCGTCGGCGAATATAATGGCAAGTTCATGAGCGGACAGATGGTCCTGCGCGGATCGAGCATCGCGACACCCGATGGCACGTCGCGCCCGACCACACGCAATTTCTTTCCGCCGACAGCGCGCTGGCAGTTCAGCGGGCTGCGCCTGGCCAGGGACGCCTGATGCTGCGCCACGAGCCTGCCGAGATACTTGTCGATCCTGCATTCCGCCGCGACGTGCTGAGCGGGCTGAAAACGTCTCCCCGCGCCATTCCCGCACGCTGGTTTTATGACCATGCCGGGTCCGAACTGTTCGAAGCCATTACGACGCTGCCCGAATATTACCCGACGCGTGTCGAAACCGCGCTGCTCGCGGCGCATTGCGGCGATGTCGCTACGCTGACCGGCATGGGGCGCGTGGTTGTCGAATTCGGGTCGGGATCGTCGATCAAAACGCCACATTTGCTGCGCGCTGTGCACCCGTGCGCATATGTCCCCATCGACATTTCAGGCGACTTCCTGCGCGTTTCTGCCAGCGATCTGGGCGATCAGTTCCCGACGCTGCCAATTCATCCTGTCGAAGCCGACTTCATGCATATGGTCACATTGCCTGGCGCCGTTGCGGATGCCCCGAAACTGGGCTTCTTTCCCGGGTCGACGATTGGCAACTTGATCGCACGATCGGCCGTCGATCTTTTGCGGCGGATGCGCGAAACATTGGGCACGGGCGCAATGCTTCTGATCGGCATGGACCGCGTAAAGGACGAAGCCACCCTTATCAGCGCCTACGACGACTCTGCGGGGGTAACCGCGCGCTTCAACATGAATCTGCTGGTGCGCATCAACCGTGAGCTGAACGGCACGATCCCGCTCGACGCCTTTGCCCATGTCGCGTGCTGGAATGACAGCTATGCGCGCATCGAGATGCACCTTCGGGCCACCCGCGACGTCAGCTTCACTGTCGAGGGCCAAGCATTCGCAATGACAGCGGGTGAGACCGTCCACACCGAAAACAGCCATAAATATGGGCCCCGCGATGCGCGTTTGTTGCTTCGCGCAG
>JAYUYR010000337.1:0-3346 GCA_043752405.1 Sphingomonas sp.
CCCGAATGCCAGGCGACCGGCGCATGGCCGAAGCGCGCCTCGAACCGCCGCAGGAAAGGCTCGGTCAGGGCGATTTCGGGAAGCAACACCAGCGACTGCCGACCCGCGCGCAATGCCGCCGCAACCGCTTCGAAATAAACTTCGGTTTTGCCCGAACCCGTAACGCCATCGAGCAGGGTTGGCGCGAACGCTTTCCGCTTCACATCAGCCACCAATGATTCCGCTGCTGCCGACTGCGCTTTGGACAAGGTCGGCGGCGCAAAACCGGGATCGGGGATGGGGTAAGGCGCGTCGATCGTCATCGCGACCGCTTCGATCGCGCCGACTTTTACCAGTCCCCGGATCACGGCATCCGTTACATCGGCGATTAGTGCAAGCTCACGCACCAGGCCCTGCCGCTGACCGATCCGCGCCAGTGCCTGCGCACGTTGCGGGGTGATCCGGTAGGGCACAACACCTGTCGCGCGATACTCGACCATCACCCTCCGGTCATCGAGTGCTGATGCGCTCGCTAGTGCCATTCGTAACACTGCCGCCGGGGAAGCGAGGTAGTAATCCGCAGTCCACTCGATCAACCGCCGCAGCGCCGCTGACAACGGCGGCAGATCATACACCGACGCCAGATTGCGCAGCCGGTTATCGCCTACCTCGGCGTCTGAAGGCATCCGCTCGGGTTCCCAAACCACTCCCGCGAGCTGGCGCGGCCCTAATGGTGCCAGCACAATCGATCCCGACTCGACCGCCATACCTTGCGGCACCCGGTAATCGAGCGGACCAAGCGCCGCATTGAGCAGGAGGACACGGACGCGGGTCATTGCGCTTCCTTAGCGGCATAGTGTCGGAACGAAAGGCGGCGGAACATTACACAACTATCCTCGCGACACCTTCTGCGGCCGCTTTCGCCCAGCAAAGACTGCCCCCGAACGCGACAGCGGTGCGACGCCAATGATATATTTGCCACGCTATCTCGATCCATTGGGGACTGACAGTGCGACTCGGTATTCGTAATGTTTTGTTTTAATGTCGGAAAAAACTTTTCTCTGTCTTCGTTCAGCGTAGTTCGTCATGACGCGGGCTCTGAAGTGTGCGAACTTCGTGAACTTCGCTGTAAACAAGGCTGGATATAATCGCATGAAATTCTTCGTTGATACTGCCGACACCGCGGACATTGCCGAGCTTGCCGCAACCGGCCTGCTTGACGGCGTTACGACCAACCCTTCGCTGATTGCCAAGTCGGGCCGACAGTTCATCGACGTCGTGAAGGAAATCTGCGGTCTGGTCGATGGGCCGGTTTCGGCCGAAGTCGTCGCGCTCGACCATCCGGCTATGATGCGAGAAGCTGAAATTCTGCGCAAACTCGCAAGCAACGTCTGCATCAAAGTGCCGTTGACCATCGACGGGCTCAAGACCTGCAAGGCACTGACCGGTGACGGAACGCAAGTGAATGTGACGCTGTGCTTTTCGCCCAATCAGGCGCTGCTTGCGGCGAAGGCAGGCGCAACCTTCATCTCGCCCTTCGTTGGTCGTCTCGACGACATCGGCCAAGATGGGATGGATTTGATCCGCGACATCCGCATCATTTATGACAATTACGCGTTCGAGACGCAGATATTGGTCGCCAGCGTCCGCCACCCCGTCCACGTCCTCGAATCAGCACGGATCGGTGCCGACGTGATGACCGCGCCGCCCGCCGTGATTAAAGCGCTCTTCAATCACCCGCTGACGGACAAGGGCATCGCCGGGTTCATGGCTGACTGGGCGAAAACGGGGCAGAACATCGGCTAATGGGCGAGGTGCAGGCCTTTGCCCTACACCTGTCGCGCGACCGGCGGCGTTCGGCCCATACAGTACGCGCCTATGTCGCCACGGCGGAACGGCTGACGCTTCACCTTGGCACTGTGCGCGTACCTAACAACCTGGAGTTACGTGGGTTTCTTGCCGCGCGACGCGCTGATGGGCTGTGCAATGCCAGCGCCGCGCGTGAACTGTCGGCCGTGCGCTGTTTCCTTCAATTTATCGGTGGTGCCGATGCCAACCCCCGCATGAAGGGGCCGCGTGTGAAGAAGGGTGTGCCACGCCCCGTCTCGCCGTCCGAAGCGATTGCGCTGGCGGAGGATGTTGCTGGACAGGCCGACGAAGTATGGATTTCGGCGCGCGACTGGGCAGTGCTGCTCCTGCTCTATGGCGCTGGCTTGCGTATCGGCGAGGCGACGGGGCTGACGGGTGCAATCCTGCCGTTGGGGGAGACATTGTCGGTCACCGGCAAGCGTGAAAAGACCCGTCTGGTGCCGCTGCTCCCGCAAGTGAAATTCGCCATCGAACGCTATGCGGATCTTTGTCCGCATCAGATTACCCGTGACGAAACATTGTTCAAGGGCGCGCGGGGTGGCCCATTGAGCCCGGCGATCATCCGCCGATCGGTCCGAGTTGCCCGCGGGCGATTGGGGCTCGCGACTCGCACTACGCCGCATGCCTTGCGTCACAGCTTTGCCACCCATTTGCTGGCACGCGGGGCGGATTTGCGGAGCCTGCAAGAACTTCTCGGTCACGCGAGCTTGTCCTCAACACAGATTTATACGTCAGTAGATGCCGCGCATTTGCTTGATGTGTACCGCAATGCGCATCCTCGCGCCTAACCTGCCGGTCGCCACCTGATCACGCGATAAATATACCAGAGCACAATTGCCCCGATAACGGCAATCGATAGCGGGCCAAGCACCTTTTCCACATTATCGACTCGGTTGCCGAGCACCCAACCAGCCGTGGCCAGACCGCCGGTCCAGATGGCCGACCCCAGCGTCGACCAAATCAAAAAAGGCACGAGTTTCATCCGCAACAGTCCGGCGGGCACCGACACCAGGGACCGGACGGTCGGCAGCATTCGCCCTAAAAATACGATTGTCCCGCCGTGCGTGTCGAACAAACGATGGGCGCGTTCGATCTCATGCCAGTCCATCGTCAACCAGCGGCCATAGCGCTCGATAAAAGGGCGGAAACGATCGAGGCCGAGCAATTTTGCCACGGCATACCAAAAGAAATTGCCGAGCATCGCTCCCAGTGTTCCAGCAACAATGACCAGTGGCAAAGACAACTCACCGCGAGACGCCACGACACCGGCAAGCGGCATGATCACTTCGGACGGAATCGGCGGAAAGATGGTTTCGAGCAGCATCAGCAGCGCCACCCCCCAATAGCCGCCTTTTTCGACCAGATCGAAAACAAATTGGGTCATGCGGCGAGCCGCGATTCAATCGCGTCCCAGATCATACCCGCCGTGTCAGTCCCGTTGAACCTATCCATAACGACAATTCCCGTCGGCGATGTCACGTTGATTTCGGTCAGCCAT
>JAYUYR010000338.1:0-3345 GCA_043752405.1 Sphingomonas sp.
CCCGGGTCGTCGACTTGAGCGGGGGCTTTACCGTCGGCAGCTGCGTGCTGGAAAGCTTCGTGCCCTTCGAGCGCCCCCGGGCGTAGGGTCTGGTTTAGTTAGACTGAACCGGCCCGGTACCGTTTAACATAAAAACCCCTAGCGTTTCGGCTGGCCATAGAGGGCCGCGAGCCGCTCGCCATAGGCCGCGCCGATGACGTGGCGGCGGATCTTCATCGACGGGGTCAGCTGCTCATTCTCGACCGTAAAAGCCTCGTCGGCGATGACGAAGCGGCGCACCTTTTCGATTACGCTGAGTTCGGCATTGACCCGGTCGACCGCCTTCGACAGCCGCTGCTGAAGGTCCGCCGCGCCGGCAAACTCCGCTTCGGGCACCAATAGCGCGACGAGGTGCGGGCGACGGTCGCCGAACACCATCGCCTGGGCAATCTCGGGCTGCAGCGTCAGCATTCCCTCGACTCGCTGCGGCGCGACATTGTCGCCCTTGTCGTTGACGATCAGGTCCTTCTTGCGGTCGGTGATGACGACGCGGCCCTTGTCATCCAGATGTCCGATGTCGCCGGTATGCAGCCACCCATCGATCAATACGCGCGCGGATTCGGCCGGGTTGTTCCAATACCCATGCATCACCAGTTCGCCGCGGACGAGGATCTCGCCATCGTCGGCAATCTTGACTTCGGTGTCCTTCATCGGCGGGCCGACGGTATCCATTTTGATACCCGCGCTTGGCCGGTTGCACGAGATCACTGGCCCCGACTCGGTCTGGCCATAACCCTGCAGCAGCGGCAGGCCGAGCGCGTGAAAGAATAAGCCTATGTCGGGATTGAGCGGCGCGCCGCCCGACACCAGCGCTTTTATTCGCCCGCCGAACTTGGCCTGAACCTTGGGTTTCAAAGTTTTGGCAATGAAGAAATTGACCGGGCGATCCCACAACGGAATCCCTTTGCCCAGATCCTTTGCACCCAGCGACAGCGCGCGCCGCAACAGCGCGGGGCCAATGCCGCCCTGTTTCTCGATAGTCTTCAATATCCGCGCGCGCAGCACTTCGAACAGGCGCGGCACAACAACCATCATCGTCGGGCGCACTTCTTCGATATTCGCGGCCAGTTTCTCCAGCCCTTCGGCATAATAAATCTGCCCGCCAAGTCCGATTGGCAGGAACTGCCCGCCCGAATGTTCATAGGCATGGCTGAGCGGTAGGAACGACAGGAACACTTCGTCGCCCCAACCAAAGTCGTGAATGAAAATGTCGATACAACCCGCGACATTGTGGAGGATCATCCCGTGATGCTGGCACACGCCGCGCGGGGCCCCGCCCGTCCCACTGGTGTAGATGATGCAGGCCAGGTCGTCGCGCTTGAAGTTGGCGCCCGCTGCGGTAGCCGCAGGGTCCGCCATTTCGACCGACAGCATCTTTGTCCAGTCGTGAAACGCGACGTCGCCCGACTGGCCGACTTTCAGATCCTCGATGCCGATCACTGTTTTGCACTGGCTCGACCGGATCACGGCCGGCAGCAATGTCCGCGCGAGTTTCGCGGTCGAGACAATCACTGCCTTCGCGCCTGAATCCTGCAAGATATGGCTGTGGTCGCGTTCGGTATTTGTCGTGTAGGTCGGCACCGTAACCGCGCCCGCCGCCATGATTGCGAGGTCGGCGATGCACCATTCGGGGCGGTTTTCACTGACAAGCATCACCCGGTCGCCGCGCTCTATCCCGAGCCGTTTCAACGCCGCAGCTAGCGCCGACACCTGAAGCGCGCTTTCCTTCCAGCTGCGCGAAACCCAGCCCTTCTCCGCACGATGCCACAGGAACGGTGCGTTCCCCAACTCGGTCGCGCGCGTGAAGAACATCGTCACGAGATTGGGGAATTGTTCGAATTCGCGCATTTTCTCTCCTGTTGCACGCGCCGGTTGTTCCGGTCGCGGTTAATCGCACTCTATTCGTTCAGGGCATTGCCCGGGCTCCGCGGATCTGCGGCACCGCGCCAGCCTTTGGGTGTCCGCTCGATGGCATTGAGCTTCGATCCCAGATCACCGACAACGACGGTCTGACCCAGCTTGGCCAGATCGGCCTGCATCGCCGCCAGCTTGGTACCGCTTTCAATTAGGATGGCCGAACCACCGAAATAGATATTGGGCAAAGCAATGGCATCCTGCGCCGACAGGCCCCAGTCGATATAGCCCACCAGCGTTTTCATGACATGCATGATGATCCGCTTGCCACCCGCCGATCCGACCGCGAGCACCACGCGACCCTTCTTGTCATAGACAATCGTCGGCGACATTGACGACAACGGCCGCTTGCCCGGCGCGACAGCATTGGCCACCGGCGCACCGTCCCTGACCGGCGTAAAGGTAAAATCGGTCAGTTCATTGTTAAGGAAAAAGCCATTGGCAACAAGCTGGCTGCCGAACGGCCCTTCGACCGTCGACGTCATCGACGCTACATTGCCCGCGCCGTCGACCGCCACGAAATGCGTCGTTGCGGGCACTTCGGACGAAACGCCGGCGGTGCGCGCCGGCGCGCCCGGCGGCATCCCGGCATTGTAGGCACGCAGCGACGTGGTCGGCGAAATCAGTGCTGAGCGTGACTTGAGATAGCGACGGTCAATCAACCCCCTGACCGGCACATTCACAAAATCGGCATCGCCCAGATATTTCTCGCGGTCGGCATAAGCCAGCTGCATGGCTTCGGCGATAAGGTGCCAACTTGTTGGATTGTCGGGTCCAAGCTTTTTCATGTTGAAACGCTCGATGCTGCCAAGCATCTGGAGGATTGTCGTTGCCCCCGATGATGGCGGCCCCATGCCGCATATTTTATACTGCCGATAAGGCGCGCAGACAGCATTACGGTCAACCGCCTTGTAGGCCGCAAGATCAGCCATGGTCAGCGCGGTCGGGTTCACAACAGAACCGGCAACAGCATCGACAATCGCCTTGCCTTCGGCACCCGAGTAAAAGGCATCCGGCCCGTCCGCCGCCACCTTGCGCAAAAGTGCCGCGAGCGCCGGGTTGCGCTGCATCGTGCCAACCGGCTTGGGTTTGCCATCCTGCCAATAAAGCGCCTGCGCTGCGGGGAAATCCTTCCACAACGGCGCAAGCCGCACCAGCGCGCCCGCCAGCGTCCGGTTGATCTCGAACCCTTCGGCAAGCCGGATCGCCGGATCGAATAGCTTTGCCCACGGCAGCTTGCCCCAACGCTCATGCGACCGTGCCATCAGGCGGACGTTGCCAGGAACCCCCGTCGACAGCCCGCCTGGAAATGCCTTCATGTAGCCCGTCGGTTTGCCATCGGTCATGAACTGGTCGGGCTTGGCCGATGCAGGCGCTTTCTCGCGCCCATCG
>JAYUYR010000339.1:0-3339 GCA_043752405.1 Sphingomonas sp.
CCTGAATTGCGCTGCCGGCGACGTTGCCATCGTCAGTCATATCGATGCCGAGCATTTCGACCAGCTCGTTGCGGGGACGAACGCCCAGCGCAGGATAAACAACATCGAAAACATAGGGTTCGGCACGACCTTCGACGAATATCTCGAATTTGCTCGTTCCGGGTCGATATTCGATGATCGGACTGACAACGGTTTCTACACTGGCGGCGGCGAGTTCCTGGCATTCGGCGGATGTCAGCTCGGCTTTGCTGGTCGGCAACAACGTCACGTCCTTTGAAAATTGCCGCAGAAACAACGCTTCCCCCGCACCAGAAATGTCGCACCCGACAACGCCAATCCGCTTGCCGCGATGCTCGTATCCGTCGCAAACGGGACAGTAACGAAGCACGCCGTCAGCAATGGCCGTTTCATGCATGTCGTGGGGAAGGTCGATTTGGTTGAGGTGAAGCCCCGTTGCCAAAATAAGAGCCCGCGCCGACCAGTTCGCCCCTTCATCGCTGACAATTTCGAAACCAGTCGGGGTGCGCCCGACCCTGCCGACATTGGCTGTGACAAATTGGGCGCCATATCGTTCCGCGTGGCGTGTCATCCTTTCGATCAAGTGGGGCCCTGCGACGCCGTCGTCGAAACCGGGAGCATTATTTGTCTTCGGAATGCGGGAGGCACGCGCATCGCCGTTGTGAAGGACGATCGTCGATCGGCAAAAACGCGCCGCATATAGTGCGGCGCTGAGGCCGGCGGGTCCGGCTCCGACAATAGCAATATCGTAAATCATGGCGAAATTACCGATTTTTCTGAGTTTGCGTAAACGGCCGATCAGGCGTCTGACCCTATCGAACCGAAAGCGAAACACAATAAACAGGATATTGTTGCGGGTGCATGCGGAAGCACACGCAACGCCCACCGGCAGTGCATCCGATAATTTTCCCATCAATCAATAGCATTCACCACCAATTTAACGCATTGTCGCGTCATAAGTGTTTAATTGCTCCCCCTTATGGCCGCCGGAATGTGAATTGCCCAACCTCGATTTGCCAGCTCCGGATAACACAGCAACGCTTGAGCGGATCGAGGAGCGCCTGCGCTGGTTGTCCTCCTGGACGATCCACAATGCCAATAATTTGCGCGAAAGCCGTGACGGCGTAAAGGTCGGCGGGCATCAAGCGTCGTGCGCTTCGATCACGGCGATCATGACAGCGCTTTATTTCCATGCGCTTCGTCCCAATGACAAAGTCGCGGTCAAGCCCCATGCGGCACCGGTACTCCATGCGATCCACTATCTGCTCGGGTCGCAATCGCTTAAACAATTGCAGGATTATCGCGGTTTCGGTGGAGCACAAAGCTACCCCAGCCGGACGAAAGACGTCATCCCGGTCGACTTCTCGACGGGGTCGGTAGGGCTTGGCGTCGCGATCACTACTTTTGCCAGTCTTGTTCAGGACTATCTGATTGCGCACGGCTCACTGACCGCAAGCGATGCGGGGCGCATGATCGCACTGATGGGCGATGCCGAACTCGACGAAGGCAATATCTACGAATGTCTGATCGAAGGGTACAAGCACGACATCCGCAACTGCTGGTGGATCGTCGATTATAACCGTCAGTCGCTCGATGCGACGACCGCGGACCGCATGTTCCGCCGCTTCGACGACATTTTCGAAACCTGCGGATGGCGCGTGGTGACGTTAAAACACGGCAAACTTCAGGAAGCGGCGTTCGCAGAACCCGGCGGCGAACATTTGCGCGCGTGGATCGATACGACGCCCAATGCCGAGTTTGCAGCGCTGACATATCAAGGGGGTGCGGCGTGGCGCGCGCGGTTGATCGCCGATGCTGGCCATAACAATGGCATAGAAAAGCTGCTCGCGGCGCGCGATGACGAGGCGCTGGCTCGACTGATGACCAACCTCGGCGGCCATTGCATCGCAACACTGTGCGAAGCCTTTGACGCGGCAACAGGCGAGACGCCGACGCTCTTTATCGCCTACACCGTCAAGGGTTATGGCCTGCCGTTTGCGGGTCATAAGGACAATCATTCGGGCCTGATGACGCCGACCCAGATTGATGGTTTTCGCGAACAGCTTCGTGTCCGCATCGGTGAAGAATGGGAACCTTGGGCGGGGCTAGGGGACAACGTTGCGACTACTGTCCGCACGTTGGTTGAAGCTTGCAGCATTGCTCGGACAAAGTCCATCGTAAGCGCACCGACGTTCGAAGTGACCGGTATCGCGACACCCGATGGCGATGCCCAATCGACGCAGGCCGCGTTCGGCAAGATCCTTCTGGAAATCGCCAAGTCGAACACCGAATTTGCGGACCGCATTGTGACGACGTCACCCGATGTAACGGTTTCAACCAATCTCGGTGCGTGGGTCAACCAGCGTGGTCTTTTCCGGCGCAGCGAATTGGCCGATGTGTTTCGCGCCGCCAAGATTCCGTCAGCGCAGAAATGGGGTGGCAGTGGCGCGGGCCAGCACGTCGAGCTTGGTATTGCGGAGAACAATTTGTTCCTCAATCTGGCGGCGTTTGGTTTGGCGGGCGCGCTGTTTGGCGAACGGCTGCTGCCTATTGGTACGGTCTATGACCCCTTCATTGCGCGCGGGCTCGATGCGCTCAATTACGCCTGTTATCAGGATGCGCGTTTTTTGCTGGTGGCCACGCCTTCGGGTGTGACGCTGGGCGCCGAGGGCGGTGCCCACCAGTCGATCAATCCACCGCTCATCGCGATGGGTCAGCCGGGACTGCGGCATTATGAGCCTGCTTTTGCCGACGAACTGGCGCTGCTGATGGCGGAGAGTTTCCGGCTGATGCAGGCCGAAGACGGTGAGTCGGTGTATTTGCGCCTCACGACCCGCGTGATCGATCAGGTCGAACGCGAGAGCGACGATTGGCGTCATGGCGCAATCGCCGGCGGATACTGGTTGCGCGAACCTGCGCAGGGCGCCGATGCCGCAATCATTTTTTCAGGAGCGATTGCACCCGAAGCCTTGAGCGCTTGGGAATCGATGTCGGGAGATATTCCTGGCATCGGTCTGCTCAATGTCACGTCACCGACGTTGCTCCATCGCGGATGGAGCGCTGCACATCGGGCGCGCTGGACATCAGCCGACGCCGAGCGCTCGCACATCGAACAGCTGCTCGCTCCGCTGGACCCCGATGCGCGTCTGGTTACGATTCTTGACGGTGCCCCTGCGGCGCTCAGTTGGATCGGCGGCGTCTGCGGCCACCGCGTCAGCCCACTTGGCACCGAGCGCTTTGGCCAGACCGGCGATCTGCCCGATCTCTATCATCACCATCGCCTCGACACTGCGGCCATCGTCGATGCCACCGCCGAACTTC
>JAYUYR010000340.1:0-8453 GCA_043752405.1 Sphingomonas sp.
CGGTTGGTCGCAGGATGACCTCTTCGCGGTCGCACACGGGCGTGTGGGCGCGTTGTGGGATGCGGTTCCGGCAGCCAGTGCGCGCGATGCGTTGGGCGATATGCTGAGCGCGGCGGACAATATCACGCCGTACGCTTTCCTCGAAAACCTTCTGTCGGGGGCGTTGCAGGGGCGCAGGAAATTGCTCGCGCGGCTGGGCGAAGAAGTGCGCGACCCGATCGACGAATTGCTCAATGCGGCGTTGCAGTTCGAACGCGAAGGGGTTACTTCGCTGCAGCAGTTTCTTGACTGGTTCGACCGTGGCGAGACCGATATTGTCCGTGATTCAGGCGCGGCGGGCGATGCCGTGCGGGTGATGACGGTGCACGGAGCAAAGGGGTTGCAGGCGCCGCTGGTGATCCTCGCGGATGCCTGTGCCGACCCCGACAAGGCGCTTGATCGCAATTTTAAATGGACGATCGACGGGGTGGTCGACAGCCTGCCGCTGTTCCGCCCGCGCGGGGCAGAGCGTGCGCTGGTTGCATCGCTGCAGGCGTCGATGGACGAGGCGGACGACAAGGCGAAACGCGAGCACTGGCGGCTGTTGTATGTGGCAATGACGCGGGCGGAGGAGCGGCTGGTGATTGCGGGGTCACTCGGGTCACGGGCGCAGGGGGTGGTGCCGGGCGATAGCTGGCACGCGGCAGTCGAGCGGGCAATGGTGCGTCTCGATTCGGCTAAGATTGATGATGCGAATTGGGGCGGGATGTTGCGCTATGGGCAAGCCGCTTCAGCGTTTTCCGTGCCTCTGCGCAGAGGCATAGAAGCCGCAGAAAACAGCCGATTCACCCTGCCGGAATGGTTGAGTAAAGCCGCCCCTCAGGAAGCGCGGCCGCCGCGGCCGTTGGCGCCTTCTTCAATCGGGCAAGAGGATGTCGCCAGCCCGCCGCCGAGTGCTGCGATGGTGGCGGCGGCCAAGCGGGGGCGCTTGTTGCACGCATTGTTCGAGCGTTTGCCAGCACTGATTCCGGAGCAGCGACGGGCTGCGGGTGCGCAGTGGCTTGCGTCGGAAGGTGCGGACGCGGGGCTGGTCGATGTGGCGCTGAAGGTGATTGATAACCCACAGTTTTCCGGTATTTTCGTGTCCGATGCGCTCGCCGAAGCGCCGCTGGCGGGGGTGGTCGATGGCGTCGTGATTGCGGGGACTGTGGACCGTTTGTCGGTGAGTGAGACAATGGTCGAAATCGTCGATTTCAAGACCGGACGGCGGGTGCCGGAGGATGCCAGTGCCATACCCGTGGCGCATTTGCGGCAAATGGCGGCCTATGTCGCTGTTTTAGAAGGGATATTCCCAGGAAGAGGAATAAAGGCGGCCTTGCTCTATTCCGAAGGGCCAAAATTGCATTATCTGACGCCCGAATTGTTGGAACTGCACAAGCCCGGCTTTGCCACCGAACAGGACAATTTGCTGCCCACCGGTTGAGCGCAGGCGCGTGACTCCCTAGATGTATGGCCAACAAGGAGTTCCCGCATGGCCACGAAAACGATCACCGACGCAAGTTTTGCCACCGACGTCCTCGAAGCAAGCGGCCCTGTGCTCGTCGATTTCTGGGCCGAATGGTGCGGGCCGTGCAAGATGATCGGGCCAAGCCTCGAGGAAATTTCGGACGAACTGGGCGAAACGGTGACGATTGTTAAATTAAATATTGAAGATAATCCTGAGGTAGCTGGACGCTTGGGTATTAGGGGTATTCCGGCCCTCTACTTGTATAAAAACGGCGAGCCAGTCGTTCAGAAATTGGGCATAAGCGGTATTGAAACGAAAGCGCGATTGAAGGCCTGGCTCGAAGGCGAGCTTTCTTCTGTCACGCCGTCATTGCGAGCGTAGCGAAGCAATCCAGTCGAACAGTGCAATCTGGATTGCTTCGCGACGCTCGCAATGACGGGTTTGGGTTAAGAACGGTAATCCGCGTTGATGCTGATGTAGCCGTGCGTTAGGTCGCAGGTCCAGACGGTGGCGCGGCCTTTGCCCAGGCCGATGTCTACGCCGATGTCAATTTCGCTGCCCTTCAAATGCGCGGCGACGGGGGCTTCGTTATAGCCTTCGACGACCAAACCGTTGGCGGCGACTTGCACCCCGCCAAAGCTGATCGACAGCGTATCGCGGTCGGCGGGTTCGCCGGCTTTGCCGACAGCCATGACGACGCGGCCCCAGTTGGCGTCTTCGCCGGCAATGGCGGTTTTGACGAGGGGGGAGTTGGCAATGCTCATGGCGATGCGGTGGGCGCTGTTGTTGCTTTCCGCGCCGGTGACGGCCACCGTAATGAACTTGGTCGCGCCCTCGCCATCGCGGACGACGAGGTGGGCGAGCTGGCGGCAGAGATCGGTTAGCGCGGCCTGAAACGCGTCGGCGCCGGGGTCGTCATAGCTCGTCAGTAGGCTTTCGGTGCCCGTAGCAAAGGCCAGCACTGTGTCGCTGGTCGAGGTGTCGCTGTCGACGGTGATGCAGTTGAACGTCGCGCGCGTAGCGGCGGTCAGCATGGTTTGCAGGAATGCGGGCGCGACGGCGGCATCGGTAAAGATGAAGCCGAGCATCGTCGCCATGTCGGGCGCGATCATGCCGCTGCCCTTGACGATGCCGACCAAAGTGACGGGATTGCCACCGATCACAGCCTGCGTCTGTGCGGCCTTGGGGAAGGTGTCGGTGGTGCCGATAGTGTTGGTCGCATCCTCCCATGAGCAGGGCGGGGCGGCAAAGGCAGCGGTGAGGCCGCTTTCCGCTTTGTCGATGGGCAGCGGCACGCCGATGACGCCGGTTGATGCGACGAACACGTCCGAGGGTTGGCAGGACAGGTGGTTGGCGACGCGCGCGGCGATGGCCTCCACGGCTTTGCGCCCACGTTGGCCGGTGAACGCATTGGCATTGCCCGCATTGACGACCAGCGCGCGGGCGTGGCCCAGCGTCAGTGCGGCGCGGCACCATTCGACTTCGGGCGAGGGGCATTTGCTGTTCGTGGTCACGCCGGCAACGCTGGTGCCCGGTGCGAGTTCGACGAAGGTCAGGTCGCAGCGTTCTTGTTGGGTTTTGGCCCAGTCCTTATAGCCCGCGCGGGCAATGCGCGGCGTGACGCCGGGGATGGTGGCGAGGGTTGGGAAGGGGGTGGCGAGGGGGGATGTGGTCATGGGATATCGAATGACCCAAATCATTATGCAGTGCAAACCGCGATGTTTTGTTGCAACAATGACAGTGTAGTTCTCAAAAAAGCTTAAGGGGTGGCACAATGCTTGCGATACTTTTGACTGCTGCCCAAGCCGTTCAGGCAACTCCGCTCGGCAACCCGGGTGACTGGATCAGGTCTCAGGATTATCCGTCCAGTGAAACGTCCAAGGCGGTGACCGGCGTTACGGCTTTCGCCTTGATGGTTGGCCGTGATGGGTCGGTGCAGGATTGCCGGATTGTAAGTTCGAGCGGTTCGGTCGTGCTTGATGCGACGACATGCGCTTTGATCAAGGCGCGCGCGAGATTTTCGCCCGCGCGGGACGGCAAAGGCAAAAAGATCGAAGGATTTTATCGCAGCAGGGTTAAGTGGCAACTTCCCGCAAATACCGCAGTGAGCCTTCCCCAAGGAACGCAAGTCATTGCAATCGCAATCGACGTAGACCCAAAAGGTATCGTGGAGCGGTGCGAAACAATCGAAGGCGTCAAGGATTTGAAAGACGGGCAACCGACGCCTTGTGTGGGCTATCCTGTGGGATTTCGAGTGCGCGCCGCGACGGGGCCGGATGGAAAGGGGTTGGCGTATCGCATCGTCATGCGGCAATCAATGGAGTTCAAACCGCGCTGAACACCCCGTTATAGACCTTTCAACACTCCCCCCCTATATGCGCCCCAGATGCGTTTGATCCTTCTCCTTTCCGCGCTGCTGTCGGCATTTGCTGCGGGTGCCTCGCCTGCGCAGGCTGCTGCGGGGGTGCCGATGGTGCAGGTCAGCCGGTTGGTCGATGTCGTGGCGGCGCGCGCTGCGGTGGCGACGGCGGGGCGGCGGCCTTTGGTTTCGCTTCCTTCGGTGCGCGATGCTTTCGTAGCGCCATTTGTGGTGATTGCACCTGCGATGGTCGTGCCGCTCTACGCAGGACGTTTGCGCACCTAGCTTTCCGTCATTCCCGCAAACTTAGCTGGACCCTGGCTCCAAGTCCGGGGTGACGTTGATAATTCATTTCTAATACAGGAATTCCTTATGCTCGGCGGTATTGCCAAGGCTATTTTCGGATCGTCGAACGATCGTTACGTCAAATCGCTCGGCGGTTTAGTTAATAAAATCAATGGCTTCGAAAGCACGGTGTCGGCGATGACCGATGCCGAACTGGCGAACCAGACGGTGCTGTTCCGCGCAAGGCTGGAGGCGGGCGAGAAGCTCGACGCGCTTATCCCCGAAGCGTTTGCCACGGTGCGCGAGGCGGCGCAGCGGACGCTGGGGCAACGGCATTATGACGTGCAGATGATCGGCGGGATCGTGCTTCACCGCGGCGAGATTGCCGAGATGCGCACGGGAGAAGGCAAGACGCTGGTCGCGACGCTGGCGTGCTATCTCAACGCGCTGCCGGGGACGGGCGTGCATGTCGTGACGGTCAACGACTATCTGGCGCGGCGCGATGCCGACTGGATGGGACAGGTTTACAAGTTCCTGGGCCTGACTGTCGGCGTGGTCATTCCGAGCGTGTCGGACCAGGAACGGCGCGAGGCTTACGCCGCCGACATTACCTATGGCACGAACAACGAATTCGGCTTCGATTATCTGCGCGACAACATGAAATACGAACGCGGGCAGATGGTGCAGCGGCCGTTCAATTTCGCGATCGTCGACGAAGTGGATTCAATCCTGATCGACGAAGCGCGGACGCCGCTGATCATCTCCGGCCCGACCGACGACAAGTCCGAGCTGTATAAACAGGTTCATTCGGTCGTCAGCGAGTTGGTACCGTTCGATTATGAAATGGACGAAAAGCAGAAGTCGATCATTCTGACCGAAGACGGGACCGAGAAGGTCGAGCGGATGCTGGAGACTGCGGGGCTGCTCGAAGGGGCGAACCTGTATGACTTTGAAAATACGCAGGTCGTGCATCATCTGAACCAGGCACTGCGCGCAAACGTGATGTTCAAGCGCGACACCGACTATATCGTGAAGGACGGCAAGGTCGTCATCATCGACGAATTCACCGGCCGCATGATGGACGGGCGGCGTTGGTCCGACGGGCTTCACCAGGCCGTGGAGGCCAAGGAAGGCGTCGAGATCGAGCCCGAAAACCAGACGATGGCGTCGATCACTTTCCAGAACTATTTCCGCATGTATCCCAAACTGTCGGGCATGACCGGGACGGCGGCGACCGAAGCGGCGGAATTCTTTGACATCTACAAAATGAATGTCGTGTCGATCCCGACCAACGTGCCGGTGCTGCGCGTCGACGAGCAGGATGAATTCTACAAGAATACGCAGGACAAGTTCGGCGCGATTGCAAAGTCGGTGCGCGAAAAGGCCGAAAAGGGCCAGCCGGTGCTGGTCGGCACGGTGTCGATTGAAAAGTCCGAATTGCTGAGCGAATATTTGAATGCCGAAGGCGTCGAACATTCGGTGCTCAACGCGCGCTTCCACGAGCAGGAAGCGCACATCGTGTCGCAGGCAGGACGCAAAAGCCGGGTGACGATCGCGACCAATATGGCAGGGCGCGGGACCGATATTCAGCTGGGCGGGAACCTTGAGTTCCGCTTGCAGGACGAGTTTCCCGACATGGTCGAAGGGCCGGAAAAGGACGCCATAATCGCGCGGATAAAAGACGAGATCGCAGCGGAGAAGGCCGAAGTGCTGGTCGCGGGCGGGCTTTATGTGCTGGGCACCGAGCGGCACGAAAGCCGTCGCATCGACAACCAGTTGCGCGGGCGGACCGGGCGGCAGGGCGATCCGGGGCTGTCGCGATTCTACCTGAGCCTCGACGATGACCTGCTGCGCATTTTCGGCGACAACACGATGTTTGCGCGGATGATGAAGAACAGCCTCGACGATGGCGAGGCAATCGGGTCCAAATGGCTGTCCAAAGCAATCGAGACCGCGCAGAAAAAGGTCGAAGCGCGCAACTACGACATCCGCAAGCAGGTCGTCGAATATGATGACGTGATGAACGACCAGCGCAAGGTCATCTATGAACAGCGCAGCGACATCATGGATGCCGAAACGGTCAATGACGTCGTCGTCGATATGCGCGCCGAAACGGTGAACGGTCTGGTTGGTGATGCCTGCCCGCCGAACAGCTATCCCGAACAATGGGACCGCGACGGGCTCGCGGAACGGTCGCGCGATATATTGGGCCTCGATTTACCCATAATTGAATGGATGACCGAGGAAGGGATCGAGCCCGAAGACATCGAAAACCGTATCCGCGATGCTGCCGATGCGGCGATCGAAGCCAAGGCGGCTTCGCTTGAACCGGGCACATGGGCGCAGGTCGAAAAAAGCGTTATGCTGCAGAATCTCGACCACCACTGGAAGGAGCATCTGTCGACGCTGGATGCGTTGCGGCAGGTGATCCACTTGCGTGCCTATGCGCAGAAAACGCCAATCAACGAGTATAAGCAGGAAGCGTTCGCGCTGTTCGAACGGATGCTGACGCTGATCCGCGAAGATGTGACCAAAGTGCTGGCGCATGCGCAATTCGTGAACGCGCCGTTGCCCGAATTACCGCAGATGCCCGATATCTTCACATCGCACACCAATCCGTTGACAGGCGAAGATGATGGGTATGACGACCTGTCGGGGATGGGCCTGATCACCACGCGTCTGCCGCCGTTGCAGATCGTCCAGCCCGACCCGCGGGACACGCTGGGCGAGGATCCGGAAAGCTGGGTCGGCGTGGTCAGCCGCAACGCGCCGTGCCCGTGCGGATCAGGGCAGAAATACAAGCATTGTCACGGGGCGATTGCTTAGGGCGAGGTGGCAAAACAATGTTAATCGAAAATCCGATTTGGCTGAGCTTGTCGAAGCCCTGTCCTTCTTTCCTGATTAATTGCACAAAGAAGGACAGCCCTTCGACAAGCTCAGGGAAGTCGGGTTAGGTTTAACATGCTGGCCCTCGGTGCTTCCTTCTTCGTCACCGCGCTGGTTTACGCCAGCGTCGGCTTTGCGGGCGGATCGACGTATAATGCGCTGCTGGTGCTGGCCGGTGTCGATCAGAAGATTTTCCCGATCATCGCGCTGGTCTGTAACCTGATCGTCGCGACGGGGGGGAGCATCCGGTTCGCGCGTGCGGGGCTGGTGCCGTGGCGGCGGTTGTGGCCGCTGCTTGCCGTGTCGGTGCCCGCCGCGCTGATCGGGGGTGCGCTGCCGGTGTCGAAGACGGTGTTTGTGGCGCTGCTCGGCGGATCGCTGTTGATGGCGGGGCTGTTGCTGCTGGTCCAGCGCGAGCCGCGCGACGTCGATGCGAAAGCAACACGTTTTACGCTTCTTGGTCCTGTGATTGCCGCGCCGCTGGGCCTGTTGGCGGGGATTGTCGGCATCGGCGGTGGAATATTCCTTGCGCCGGTGTTGCACCTGATTGGGTGGGACAAGACGAAGCGCGTGGCGGCGAGTGCATCGGTTTTCATCCTCGTCAATTCGCTGGCTGGCCTTGCGGGGCAGTTGAGCAAGATTGCGGGCGGCGGGGTTGCAGCGTTGCATCCGGTGTTGGCGTACTGGCCACTGGCGGTGGCGGTGTTCATCGGGGGGCAGATCGGCAGTCGTGCAGGCGTCCAGATAGTGCCGCCGCTCTGGCTGAGGCGACTGACAGCCATTCTGATCCTTTATGTCGCTGTCCGTTTGTTGTGGCAGACGTTCGGCAGTTGACGTGAACGTCAATCACGCGGACATAGTGGGCATGGAACATTTCGACGTCATCATTGTTGGTGCGGGTCTGTCGGGCATCGGCGCGGCGTGGCATTTGCAGAAGCGTTGTCCGGGCAAGTCATACGCCATCCTGGAAGGGCGCAATGCGATGGGCGGGACGTGGGACTTGTTCCGCTATCCGGGCATCCGGTCGGACAGCGACATGTTCACATTGGGCTATAACTTCAAACCGTGGCTGGGCGAAAAGTCGATTGCCGACGGGTGGACGATCCGCGACTACATTGTCGAAACAGCGCGCGAAAACGGGATCGACCGGCATATCCGATACGGCCATAAGGTCGTGAGCGCCGATTGGTCGAGCACCGAGGCGAGCTGGACATTGACGCTGGCGAACGGCGGGCGGATGACCGCCGGTTGGGTCATGATGTGCAGCGGCTATTATCGCTACGACGCGGGCTATACGCCCGATTTCCCAGAGATTGCGACGTTCGGGGGCACTGTGGTCCACCCGCAATTCTGGCCCGAAAACCTGGATTATACGGGCAAGCGGATCGTCGTGATCGGCAGCGGGGCGACGGCAATGACGCTGGTGCCAGCGTTAGC
>JAYUYR010000341.1:0-8452 GCA_043752405.1 Sphingomonas sp.
GATGCCGAAACGCTGACCTTCGACTTTACCGGCACGAGCGGCCAACAGCCCGACAATTTCAATGCGCCTCTCGCCGTGGTGCGAGCCGCTGTGCTGTACGTGCTGCGCACACTGATCGACGATGCGGTGCCGCTCAACGAAGGCTTTTTACGTGCCGTGAAGATCATCGTTCCGGAAGATTCGATGCTTAATCCGCGTTTTCCCGCAGCGGTCGTTGCGGGGAATGTGGAGACCAGCCAAGTGATCACCGACGCGCTGTTTGGAGCGTTTGGTGCCATGGCGGCTGCGCAGGGAACAATGAACAATTTCACTTTCGGCAACACCGCCCACCAATATTACGAAACGATCGCCGGGGGATCGGGGGCTGGTCCGGATTTCGCCGGCACGCCAGTAGTGCAAACGCATATGACGAATAGCCGCCTGACCGACCCGGAAGTGCTCGAGGCACGCTTTCCAGTGATCGTCGAAGCATTCTCGATTCGGCACGGGTCGGGTGGTGCAGGGACGCATCGTGGAGGCGACGGCGCAGTGCGCCGCATGCGTTTTCGTGAGGCCATGACGGCCAATATCCTTTCAAACCACCGCGGCGTCGCACCATTCGGGCTATGTGGTGGCATGGACGGCGCGGTGGGCGTCAATCGCATCGAGCGGGCGGACGGTTCCGTCGAGCAGCTTGGGGCAACAGGGTCGGCGGAAATGGCGTTAGGCGACGTGTTCGTCATCGAAACGCCCGGCGGCGGCGGTTTTGGCCCACCCATCACATGAGCACATATCTGCCGCTTCTCGGTATCTTCGTTGTCGTCGGCGGGTTTGCGCTGAAGCTGAATCCGATGCTCGTGGTAACCGCATCCGCACTCGTGACCGGGCTGCTCGCGGGCATGGGGCCCCTGGAGGTCATCGCGATCTTCGGGAAGGCATTTAATGACAACCGCATCATCGCAATCGTCTGGATCGTGTTGCCCGTGATCGGGCTGCTCGAACGCTATGGTCTTCAACAACACGCGCGCAGCGCGATCTCGGGCTTTCACCGGGCAAGCGCGGGACGGCTGCTGATCCTATATCTGGGCTATCGTCAGTTGACCGCCGCAATCGGCCTGCACTCGACCGCGGGTCACGCGCAGACTGTGCGGCCGCTGGTCGCCCCGATGGCGCTTGGCGCGGCCGAGAAACTGCATGGCCAACTCGATGAGCTAGAGCAGGAGACTGTAAAAGCCTATTCCGCTGCGACCGACAACGTTGGGCTGTTTTTTGGGGAGGACATCTTTTTCGCGATCGGATCGATCGTCCTTATTCAGGCAACGCTTGCGACCTATGGCATCAATCTCGCACCGCTCGAACTGGCGGTCTGGGCGATCCCAACCGCAATCGCAGCGTTCGTGATTCACGGCGCGCGGCTCGTGCTGCTCGACCGCTGGCTGCGGCGGCGGCGCCTGTGATTACCCTCACCTGGCTGTATGTCCTGGCGGGACTGATGTTTGCGGCCTTTGCGATTCTGAGCGCGCTCGATGGGACCAACGCCAGGCGCTGGGGCAACGCCGGGTTCTGGGGCCTGATGGCACTCAGCCTGACGGGTGGTTCGGCGATCGGCGACCTGGGCAACGGCATGCTGGTGCTATGCCTCGCCGGGCTTGCCGGGTCCGGTGCCATCGGGCGCGGCGCGCCGCTGACGACGAACGAGGTGGAGCGCGCGACGTTCTCGCAGCGGCTCGGCAACCGGCTGTTCCTTGTGGCGTTGATCATCCCGGCGACTGCGTTGGTCGGTACGCTGCTTTATACCTACACGCCGCTGGCGAACTCTGGCCTGTTCGAGGCCAAGCGCGAGACCTATGTCCTGTTGGGGGTTGGCGTGCTGCTTGCGCTGGCGATCCTCTACGTCTGGTTGCGACCCCCGGCGCTGGCGCCGCTGCAGGAGGGACGGCGGCTGATTGATTCGATCGGCTGGGCAGCCGTCCTCCCGCAAATGCTCGCGGCATTGGGCGTGGTGTTTGCGGCCGCCGGCGTGGGCACCGTGATCGGCGACATGACCCGTGCGGTCATTCCCGATGGCAACATTGCGCTCACTGTGATCGTCTTTGCGGTTGGCATGGCGCTGTTCACGATGATTATGGGTAATGCCTTTGCCGCCTTCCCGGTGATGGCGGCGGCGGTTGGCGTGCCGTTGCTGATCACTGCCTATCGCGGTGATCCAGCTGTTATTGGCGCGATCGGAATGCTTGCCGGGTTCTGCGGCACGCTGATGACGCCGATGGCGGCGAACTTTAACATCGTGCCCGCCGCCCTGCTCGAACTCAGCGACCGCAATGCCGTGATCAAAGTGCAGATTGCAACAGCACTGCCGCTACTCGGCGTCAATATCGCACTAATCTACTTCATGGCGTTCCGGTGATCCTCGATCGCGATACTGCGGCAGGCTTCGCTCAGCTGACGCTAGGCCATATCGAGCAGCAATGGCCATATAAGCTCGACCATGTCATGACCGGACCTGCCGATGTGCAAGCACCGGTGGACCTCCATCCAATTTTCCACGGTAGCTATGACTGGCACAGTTGCGTCCACGGTTGGTGGCAGCTGATGCGGCTGCTCCGCCGCTTTCCCGACCTTGATCAGGCCGAAGAAATTCGCGCGCGGGCAAACCGCCTGCTGGTGCCCGACAAGGTTGCCGGTGAACTCGCCTATCTTGCGCGCTCGTCGAGCAGTGGCTTCGAGCGACCTTATGGCTGGGCATGGGCGCTGGCGCTGCATGACGAGCTCACGCGACATGAGGCGCCTTGGGGCGACGCAGTCGCGCCGCTCGCCCGCTCATTTGCAGAACGACTTCACGGCTTTCTGCCAAAGCTGACCTACCCGATTCGCGTTGGCACGCATTTCAACACGGCTTTCGCGCTCGTGCTGTCCCGCGATTGGGCGCTGAGCCATGATCCCGAGCTCGTCGCGCTGATCGACAGACGGTCGCTCGACTGGTTCGGCGGGGACCGCGATTGCCAAGCATGGGAACCGGGCGGCGACGAGTTCCTGTCGTCCGCGCTGACCGAAGCGCTGTTGATGAGCCGCGTGCTCGGCCCTGTTGCCTTTCGCAACTGGTTCGGAACTTTCCTTCCGCAACTCAGCGAGGGAAAGCCCGCCACCCTCTTCGTGCCCGCGTTCGTATCCGATCGCGACGATGGCAAGATCGCGCACCTCGACGGGCTCAACCTGTCGCGCGGCTGGTGCTGGCGCAGAATTGCATCGCGACTAGGCGACGATCATCCGGCGTCGGCAATGGGGCGCGCTGCTGCAGAGCGTCACATTTCAGCGAGCCTCCCGCACCTCGCCGACAGCTATCTGGGCAGCCACTGGCTCGCCACCTTCGCGCTGCTCGCACTCGACTGAAATTTCCGGCTAAAAACGTCGTTCACGGTACCTGAGTTGCCGACCGGAGGCTTCTGACACTACCGTTATTGGTCAGCATTAGCCGGAAATCGGCGTGGTACTGGCAGCATTCATACGGTGGACGGACGGCAGCCTGCGGGCAACAGGTGGGACCGGTGAAGTGCCGGCTTTGCTGGCGAATTCAAGCGTGAACTTGTTGGTCGTCGCTATCCCTGATTCTTGGTTAATCCACTTTCGGTCGGGGAACCAAGAAAAGATACGATGGCTACGGGCCCAATACGACGTTGGTGAGGGGCGATTGCGACTCACGCAACGGGTCGAGGACGTCAAAGTGGTGGCAAGCCCTGGCGTGCCGGACTTCAACACCTGGCCATGCACGCCCCAGCAGGTCGCTTTGACGAAGAAATTCAGGACGCTCATTCGCGCCCACCCACGCCGTTGTAATGACTCCAGGAAGCGGCACCAACAGTACCGGGCTTTCCCGTGCGGCCTCGTCAGTATCAATTCGCAGTGTTGCATTCATAGTCGTCAACCTCAGTGGCCTAAGGTCGTGCAGACCGGAGATTGCGGTTACCCGACGCAGCCGGTGCTGCAGCGCAAGCGTGAGTGGCGTCGTGGTTGTTGCTAGCCGGGCTACAAGCTGCCCGCCTGCCGAGTGGCCCACAAGCACAATAGGCCCATCAACCAGCCCACCCGCCAAACTGATCGCTTCGGCAATATCCTGGGCAATGGTGCCGATCCTAACGCCCGGACATAAGCGGTAAGATGGAACCGCAACTGCAAAGCCGCGTCCCGCTGCGCCCTCGGCAAAATGGGACCAATAGCTTTTGTCGAACGAGAGCCAGTACCCGCCATGAACAAAGACGAGCAGACCATGTGGTCTTTCGGAAGGCAGAAACAGGTCGAACCGCTGCCGTTCGGCGTGCCCATACGGCAGATCGAGCCGCGCCCGGTCCGCAGCGAGCATTGTTTTGCGATACGCGTGTGCGGGTTCAGACCATGCCTCTGGCCAGCGCTCGCTGCCGGGAATGTAGGCTGCATTAGCGTAGGCGTCGTCCCAATCGGTCATGATCCGATCATAATCAGTTGACGGCCGTTGCCAAACGCGGACATCCCCTCACGATGACCGACTTCACTGCAACCCGCGCGCGTTTCAGCCTGCCCGAGGGGATTGTATACCTTGACGGAAATTCACTTGGTCCACTCCCGATGGCTGTTATGGCCCGGGTGGCGCAGGTTCTGACTGACGAGTGGGGTTCACAGTTGATTGGCGCGTGGAATACGGCCGGCTGGATGGATGCGCCACGGCGGGTCGGCGACCGCGTAGGTCGCCTGATTGGAGCGCCGCCTGGCACCACGGTTATGGGCGACACTTTATCAATCAAGCTCTACCAAGCGCTCGCTGCGGCACTTGCGCTGGTGCCCAATCGACACACGGTGCTTTCCGATAGCGGCAATTTCCCGTCCGATCTGTACATAGCACAAGGGCTACTGAAGACGCTCGGTGGCGAACATCGGCTTCGGGTTGTGGCGCCCGACGACGTTGCCGACGCGATCGGCGACGATATCGCCGTTGTGATGGTAACCGAGGTCGATTATCGCACAGGCCGGCTTCACGATATCGCAGCACTGACGCAGCGCGCGCATGCGGCAGGGGCGGTGATGGTATGCGATCTGGCGCACTCCGCAGGAGCGCTGGCCGTCGACGTCGTGGCGACCGGCATCGATTTTGCCGTGGGATGTACGTATAAATATTTGAATGGCGGCCCAGGGGCGCCAGCATTTATCTACGCTGCACCGCGCCATGCGGAGGCGGCGCTGCCAGCGCTGTCTGGCTGGATGGGTCATGTTGAACCATTCGCGTTCGAATCTGATTATCGCCCGAGTGCCGGAATCGAACGGATGCGGGTTGGCACCCCCCCAATCCTTGCGCTTGCTGCGCTCGATGCCGCGCTCGACGTGTGGGACGGCGTCGATTTGCATGATGTCCGCCGACGTTCCATCGAATTAAGTGAGGCATTTATCGCAGGTATTGAGGCGAGATGCCCATACCTCATGCTCGCCTCGCCGCGCGATCCTCAAAAGCGCGGCAGTCAGGTCTCGTTTCGCCACCCACATGCTCATGCAGTCATGCGTGCGTTGATCGCGGCTGGCGTCATAGGCGATGTGCGACCGCCTGACATAATGCGCTTCGGTTTTACGCCACTATTCCTGACCTCCAGTGACGTCGCGCATGCGGTTGACGTGCTTTGCGACATAATCGGGCGACAGGGGGATTAGACGCATCAAGCGAGTGGATAAGGTGTAATAACGTTACGAACCAGGTGAGTGCACGTGGAGCACCCGGCTGTGGCCATCGACCGTTGCACGCAGGTGTCGGTCGCGGATTACAGCTCCCAAGAAGGTTGACCTTAGCATATCTGCGTGTTTCATCGGCAGTGGGCGGGAGAGATCGCAATGCGAGCAGCGGAAAAGCGCGGCATCGGACATCTGCTACGGGTACTTGGACTGGCCTTTGGGTTAGCGGTGGTGGTCGGCGGGGTCGTGGGCCAAGGCATCCTGCGCACGCCTGGCATCGTTGCAGGGGCGGTGCCCGAGCCAACCTGGATTTTGGTGCTTTGGGCTGTTGGCGGACTGATCATTCTGATTGACGCCTGTTCGCTGGTTGAGCTTGGAGCATCTATTCCTCGGTCGGGGGGGCCTTATGCGTTGGCGCGGCGTGCCTATGGCCGGGTCGGGGGCGTCGTTGTCGGCTGGGCCGACTGGTTGAACGGCATCCTGGTGTTGTCATTCCTGTCCGTTGTGTTCGGCGAATATTGTCAGCGACTTGGAGTAGGCGCGAACTTGCCAGTCGGCATTCTGTCGTTGCTCCTGATCGTCGGCTGCAGCGCTCTTAACTGGACCGGAACACGTGTTAGCGGGTCGAGCCAGACCCTGCTGAGCGCGTTCAAGGGTGTCGCACTTATTGCCTTTGTTATTGCCTTGTTTGCATTTGGCGGCGTCGCTGCACCGGTGGCAGTTTCCAGCCCCACGCAATTGACGTCGCCGACTCTAGCCGCAGGTGCCCTGCTATTGGCGATGAGCGCGATTTTAAACACTTATGGCGGGTGGACCGGCGGTGTCTATTTCGGGGAGGAGATTGTCGCCCCGGAACGCAATCTCGCTCGTGCAACCTTCGGCGGCGTCGTCTTGGTGACCGTGCTTTATGTCGGGGTTAATGCGGCGCTGTTGTATGTGTTGTCGCCGGCAGAGATAGCAGCATCCGAGTTGCCCGCTGCCGATGCCGTTACGCGCATTTTTGGTGCCACGGCAGGTACCTTGATCACGGCAGTATCACTGATATCAATCGCCGCGATCGCTAATCTGTACGTTATGTTCAATAGCCGCGTGGGCTTTGCGATGGCCCGTGATGGCGTCCTGCCCGAGATGTTGGCGCGCACATCTCGAAGCGGGACACCGCGCCCAGCTCTTGTAGTCGGATCAGTGATTGCGGCAACTGCGGCGTTGAGCGGAACCTACCTAGAGCTGGTCGCAGTCGTGGTGCCAATGACTGCGGCGATCATGGCCAGCATCGACCTTGCTGCGATCATCATGCGGCACAAAGAGCCTGATCTGCAACGTCCTTTCAAGATGCCAATGTTTCCGCTTCCTGCCGTCGCCGGGATTGTGCTCAATCTCACATTGCTAGTGGCAATGACAGTAAACGATCCTTGGCACAGTCTGGCCGGGATTGGCGCAGCGCTCCTGCTGGGTGCGAGCTATGCGTTCTTCGGAAAGTCTGCGCGTCAGTTAGCGGAGCAATCGTACCGGTCGTGACCACGATCTGAAATTGAGCAAAGTCAGGCATAATCTCGAATGTCCGCCGGTGGTGAACGCGGTCCGACACCATGGTGGATACGGCCTCAGCGCCCGATCAGCACTTGGGCGACTGGCAGCCAGTCAGGAGAGTGGTAGATCCAGGATACAACAAGCTCTCCAAGGAGCAGGGCTGGCAGGCCGAATACGTAGACCGGGTGGATGACCTTTCTCGTCAAAAGATCATAGATTACCACGCCAGCTAGCAAGAGGTTGGTGCCAGCGTAGGTGTTGACGATCATGCCCCAAAAATCATCGCCGACCGCTCGTGCAAGGCCTTCTCCCCACCAGCGGGCTCTGTCAGGGCAAGTTGCCCCCGGTTGTGTTGGACTGCTAGCGCTGCGGAATGCGCCATTACAAACCTAGGCCTGCCAGCCCCTTTCGCTATTTTCATTCGTCACCCGAGACGATCCGCGAGGTGGTGATGCTGTATATCCGGTACCCGCTGTCGCTGCGGAATGTGGAGGACCTGCTTTTCGAACGCGGATACGACCTTTGCCATGAGACAGTTCGCCTGTGGTGGAACAGGTTCGGCCCGATGTTCGCAGGCGAGATCCGGCGCAAACGGGTGAACCGAATGCGGAATGTTCGACAGTGGCGATGGCATCTTGATGAGATGTACGTGAAGCTCAATGGCGAGATGGTATACCTCTGGCGTGCGGTCGATCACGAGGGCGAGATCCTCGAGAGCTATGTCACCAAAACACGTGACAAGGAGGCAGCGCTGACCTTCATGAAGAAGGCGCTGAAGCGTCATGGATCACCAGCGACGATCGTCACCGACGGATTGAAGTCCTACCGTGCGGCGATGACCGAACTCGGCAACGCCGAAAAACAAAAAGTCGGTCGGCACGCTAACAACAGAGTAGAGAACAGCCACTTGCCGTTCCGACGACGAGAGCGAGCCATGCTCAGATTCCGACAGATGAAGTCGCTACAAAAGTTCGCCAGCGTCCACGCCAATTTCCACAATCACTTCAATCAGGAACGCCATCTCGTTGGTCGCCAGGAATACAAGCAACGACGCTCGGCCGCCCTGGCCGAGTGGCAATCCCTCATGGCCTAGCCGCTTGCCGATTTCTGCATCAGTGCGTCAACCAGAGACGAGTTCGCATCCGACTGACAGCACCCACGCGATCGTTACGGCGAATCCCACTATCGCTGCCTGACGGCTAAACGAAAAGACTGTTGGCCTCACTCGTCGATACAGTAGATCGCCTCAGCCAAA
>JAYUYR010000342.1:0-3333 GCA_043752405.1 Sphingomonas sp.
GACACTGACCCCGATCCAGCGGTTGCCGCATTTCGACGGAGTCGAGCCCGAACGGCTGGCGCTGCTGCACTTTCTGGGGCGCGAGGCGCGCGGCGGGACAGCGTTTTACCGGCACCGTGCCACGGGATATGAGACCGTGACGGCAGCGCGGCTGGGCGATTATGAGCAGTCGCTCGAAGGCGAAGTGCGAACGCATGGCATCCCCGATGCGGCCTACATCGACGGGGATACCGCGATGTTCGAACAGATTGCGGTGTTCGAGGGTCGGTATAACCGGGCATTGCTTTACCCGAGTAATGCGCTGCACTGCGCGCATATTCCGGAAGGGCTAACATTGTCCGATGACCCCAGTGTCGGGCGCCTGACAGCCAACACGTTCCTGATGGGGCGGTGTTAAGCCTCACAACGCATATAGCATGAATACGTATGTGAAACTCTTCTGAAAAATGCGCGTCGGTCTAGGGAGTAATAGCAAGGTGCCGAAACGTGCACTGTGTTCAGGATGCGAGCTATGCGCTCGTAACAATAGGGGATCGACATGACTGGCTCGACAAATATCACCCGTGCAACGCTCTCGCGCACCGCTAGTGTCGCCGCGATTGCATTGATGCTTGGGGCCACCCCCGCATTTGCCCAGACCCCGGCGGCCGAGGACAATGCCGGTGAGATCGTCGTCACAGGTATCCGTGCCTCGCTCGACGCCTCGGCGCAACTTAAGCGCCGCACCCCGACGATCGTTGAATCGATTAGCGCGGAAGACATTGGCAAGCTGCCCGATGTGTCGATCGCTGACTCGCTCGCACGGCTTCCCGGCGTTACGGCGCAGCGGCTTGAAGGGCGCGACCAGCGACTGTCAATCCGTGGCCTTGGTCCCGATTTCAGCACGACGTTGCTGAACGGACGCGAGCAGGTGACGGTCGGCGACAACCGCGGTGTCGAATATGACCAATATCCCAGCGAATTCTTTCAGAACGTTGTTGTCCACAAATCGGCGGACGCTTCGCTGATCGCGGCGGGCATCGCCGGCACCGTTGACTTGCGTATGCTCCGTCCGCTCTCGCAAAAGCGGACGATCTCGGTGCGCGCGCGTGGCCAGATGAATGGCACGAAAAACTTAAATCCTGACTCGCCACGTTATGGCTATCGCGCGTCGGCGACCTATGTCGACAAATTCGCTGATGACACACTCGGCATCGCCATCGGCATATCGGCGGCGTCAACGCCGTCGCAGAACGAACGTTACAATGCATGGGGCTTTCCCAATGACGACAAAGCCGGCCCCGCCGTCGGCACCGCGCGGCGTCTGGGTGGTGCAAAGCCCTATGTTCAGTCGAACCTGCTGACGCGCTACGGCGTTGTCGGCACGGTTGAGTACGAGCCCAGCGATAATTTCCACTCGACGCTCGACGTGCTCTATTCGAAATTCAAGGAAACGCAGAAGCTCCGCGGGATTGAATTCCCGATCAATCCGGACTGGGGTTCGGGCGCTACCATTACGAACCCGACAATAAAGGACGGTTTCGTGACTGCGGCCACGATCACCAATGTTGTTGCGGTCCAGCGCAACGACATCAACAAGCGTGACGCCGAAAACCTGTCGATCGGGTGGAACAACAAATTCAAGGTTAGTGATGGCATCAATCTGACGGTCGATGCCAGCTGGTCATATGCTACGCGCACCGACTTCCTTCTCGAAACCTATACCGGCAACGGCTATAATGGCGCAGGTGCACGCGACACGCTCCGCATCACGCAGCAACCGAATGGCACTTTCAAGATCGTACCGACGCTCGACTACACCAACACCGGCCCGGGCGGGTTCGGCATCACCGATCCTCGCGGTTGGGGTTTCAACGGCACGACGGCCGTGGTTCAGGCAGGCTTTCTCAATCGTCCGAGCTTCAAGGATGATCTGAAGTCGCTGCGCGCGAGTCTCGACGGTGAATTCGAAAATGCGGGCGTGCTTCGCGGGTGGGAAGTCGGCGCGAATTATAGCCGCCGTAAAAAGACCAGCGCCTATAAGTCCTTCTTCCTATGCCCGAAGGGGGGCGGCACAGGCTGCACAGTCGCCAGCGGGACGCCGACGTTTGTTCCTGTTCCGGATGCGGCCAAGATCGGCACATTATCGCTAGCCTATCTTGGTGTGCCCAAGATGCTCGTGCTTGATCCGATCTACCTTTACAACAACACGTTAAATGCGGTTTTTGATAACCGGCCTGAATCACTGGTGCGCGACAATGTGATCACGGAAGACGTAATCACCGGCTATGCGATGCTAAAGCTCGACGGCGATGTCGGTGGCAAGGCTGTGGCGGGTTCGATCGGCGTTCAGGTGGTGCACACCAAGCAGAAGTCTATTGGAACTCGCTCCAGCTTCGCGGTGGTCAACAACGCACCGGTCGTCTCGATTTTTCCTGCCTCAGGGGAAGCCAGTTTCACCAACGTCAACCCGAGTGCAGCCTTATCGGTTGAACTGCTCGACAACACCTTTGTAAAGCTGTCTGCCTCGCATTCTATGGTTCGTCCGCGTCTCGACCAAGAACGTATCAGTGAAGAAATCAAAATCGATTTTTCAAAGATCGGCAATACTGATCCTGGTGACAGCGGTTTCAGCTCATCGGGTGGTAATATATCGCTTCGGCCTTACCAGTCGACAAATATTGATGTCTCGTTTGAGCGATACTTTCAGAAGGGCGGCTATTTTGCACTGGGTGGTTATTTCAAGCAACTTACAGACTTTATCGACGCCGGAAATGCTACCGTTTTCGACTTCAGTGGTCTTGCCGCTGCGCTGCGTGCGGCAGGCTATACGGGACCGATCGGTACCAATTTGGGCCGCCTCAATGTCCCGGGCAACACCGGGAAGGGCTATATTCTCGGTGGCGAAGCAACGCTGCAACTGCCTTTCTCGAACCTGAGTGAAAGTCTTGACGGCTTTGGGTTCTTCGGCAGCGCGTCCTACACCGACAGCCGCGTAAAGCTGGGTCAGAGCACCAATGCTATTACTGTGCCGGGCTTGTCCGACTGGGTGGCGAACGCGAGCCTTTATTATGAAAAGAACGGGTTCCAAATCCGCGGTAGCTACAGGTATCGTGCGCCCTTCCTCGGCGAAGTGTCCGGCCTTTCGGCTAGGCCGACTTTCCGTCAGGCGCGATCGGAAACCATCGTCGATGCGCAGATCGGTTATGAGTTCCAGGATGGACCGCTGAAAGGTCTTGCGATCATGCTTGAAGGCAAGAACCTGACCGACCGGCCATTCGTGACTTTTGAAAACAACGATTCGCGCCAGGTCATCGATTATCAGCGCTATGGACGCGACTATTATCTCGGGGT
>JAYUYR010000343.1:0-3330 GCA_043752405.1 Sphingomonas sp.
TGCGCCAACGGCACGAACGGGCTGAACCCCCATTCGGGTCCGGGCGGTTCGAGCGCGAGCCAGAACAGCTGGCGGACAAACTGGACCGGATCCCAGTTGACCGACGCCAGCATGTTGAGGCCGATAATCTCAAACGCGATCAAGCCGAAGATGAGCGACATCGTGCCCAGTGTGCCGAGATAGATCGGCCCGATCTGCGCATTGCCGAGCTTGCCCATCCAATAGTTGAAACCGGGCTTGCCGACGCGCGGTGAATTGCCAGTGGGCAGGGCAATGCCCATTTCGGGAGCACCGCGCAGCTGGACCTGGGTGAATATATTTTGGTAACTTGCCATGTGTCAGGCTCCCCTCAGGACCAGATCGGAAGATTGAGCCACCACGTCCACCATTCGGGCCAGCCGCGGGTCCAGAAGGGTCCGGAAATGATGATGCAGATCGCGCTCCAGAACGCCGCACTCAGCGCCAGGAACAGGCCAACGCGGTGGATGCCCAGTGTGCCCACCGAATAGCCGATGGTGTCGCGAAAGAACGTATCTTCATATTCGGGTGTCTTCACATCGCCGGATGGCGGATTGACCGCCGACAGGATCAGCGACCCATGAAGCGCCAGCGCCAGTACTGTCGTAAAGAAGAACGACACCGCGATCATATGGGCGGGATTATAATGGAAATGCAGATACTGGTATCCGGTGTTAGAGACCCAGTCGAGGTGACTGAAAATCCCGTAGGGAAAACCAAAGTGCCACGCGCCGAGAAGCATCGGGCGGATTATCACCAGCGAGACATAAGCGAAGATCGCAACACCGAACGCAAAAGGAACATGATAACCCATGCCGAGCTTTCGACAAATTTCGACTTCGCGCAGCGCCCAGGAAACAAATGCCCCGAGCGCACAGATCGTGATGATCTGCCAGTTGCCGCCGTCAGCCATCGGCGCAAGACCCAGCCCGTATTTCAGGTCGGGCGGCGCGATACTGATCAGCCACGGGTTCCACGTCGGCCCCTGAGAGGCGCCGTAAAAGATGAGCGCGGTGCCCAGCACGATGAAGAACGCCGCCGTGACGCCGAAGAATCCGACGTAGAAAGGGCCGACCCAGAAATCGAACAGGTCGCCGCCGACAAGCGTGCCCCCACGCACCCGATATTTTCGCTCGAAGCTCAACAACGCCATGACACGTCTCCGCTTTCCCTGCTGTCAGAGCGCAGGGTCGCCCTTGAAATTTGTCCTCGGGAGCGGGAGGACGCGGAAAATCCGCGCCGCCCCGCCCGTTGGAAATGCCGCGGCTACTGCGTTGCCGCAGGCTCCGCAGGTGCAGGCGCCATGTCTGCTGCTGAAGGCGCCATGACGGTCGCGGGTGCAGCCGCATGCGGGCCATCCAGCCAGTTGTAGCGATTCGTGCTGAGCAAGATGAAGTGAATCAGGATTGCCAGCGTAAACAGGAACACGGCGAGCGCTACCAGAAGGCGGCGCGCGTCGAACATCATCCATGTTCTCCACATGAGAAAGCTCCTTTCTAAGCTTGTGCAGCAGGCAGGGCGCCTGCTGGTGCGACAACCTGCGTTGCGGCGGACTTCATCGGCATCGGATCACCCAACCACGGCCGCCATGTCCACACCAGAAGGTGGGCTATGATTGCAACAAAGGTGAAAAACCCCATGCTCAATACGAACAGTTTGTGGAACTCTTTGGCCTCCGCAGCGGTCAAATATGTCCCGAGCTCGTCTCGGTTTCCATCACTCATATTTCGTCTCCAGTTTTGCCGGTAGAAAAATGGAGCGACAGGCGCGCCCCCGGCGGCATCCAGACGGGCGACGTGCCCGAAGGATTGGTTGAGCCCCTGTCGAGGGGGCAAAGCTGTGTGGCGGGCGCAATCATGAAACTGCCCCGCTTTCAGAAAGGACGCTGGTCAGGCGTTCGGCGCTGACCGAAGGTTCACCGGCACGGCGCGCTGCACGTTCGGCGGCATCGCGGATGCGTTTGGCGGCCGAAATACGGACCAGCACAGGCTCGCGTTCGACAATGGCGTCGAGCGCGTCCTTGGCATCGTCGTTCCAGTGGATTTCGGCATGCGGCCGCGCGGGCGTTGCCTCGACCTTGTCCATCTGGCTCGCGAGCGGCAGGATATTGAACAGCGCATCGAACAGCGCATTGCACACTTCCTGAATCAGATATGTCGCACCGGCATAGCCCATGAAGGGCGTGCCCGTATGGCGACGAATAACTGCGCCGGGAAACGATGCGGGGATATACATCGCGCGCGCACCGTGCTCGGCCATATACATGCGTTCATTGTAGCTACCGAACAGGATCAGCGGCGGCGTGGTCTTGATCGCGTCGATCACTGCCTGGTTGTCCGGCTTCACGCCCGCGGTCCGCCGGAACGAGAAGGTGCAGGGCAGGCCCATGTCGCTTTCGAGGAAATTGCGGATGCCGCGTTCGTAGGTTTCGGTTGCGACAACCGCGAAACTGGCAGTGCCGAAGAAGTCCTGCGTAACCGAACGCCACAAATCCCACAGCGGTTTGATCGTGGTGTGCTTTTCCTGTTCGATGAACGGTTCGGGATCGAGGCCAGTCAACTCGCCGAGCTTGCGCAGGAACAGCGTGGTAGATTCAAGGCCGATCGGCGCCTGCAGATAGGGGCGTTCCAGCGTTTCGCACAGACCCCGTCCGAACTCACGATAAAGGCAGACGTTGACGCTGGCATCGGCCAGCTTGCGGACATCGGCAAGGTGACTGCCCAGCGGGAAGGCCATTGCGACTTCGGCACCGATCCCCTCGATCAAGCGCCGGATTTCGGCGAGATCGGACGGCATGTTGAACGTGCCATACATTGGCCCGATGATGTTGACCTTGGGCTTGGCACCCTCGGGCAATATGCGCGGGCCGGGGACTTTCTTGGGCCCGAACTGCGTCCACAGCCACGTCAGCGCGCGGTCGGCGGATTGCCATTGATCCTCGTCGATCGTGCGCGGCAGGAAACGAACGATGTTCGTGCCCTCGGGCGTCACGCCGCCGCCGATCATTTCCGAAATGCTGCCCGTTACCACCACGGCGGGAAGATCGGGGTCGAGCGTGGCCCAGGCCCGCTTCATCGCTCCTTCGGTGCCGTCGCGGCCGAGTTCCTGTTCACCAAGACCTGTCACGACAATCGGCAACTCATGCGGGGGCAGCGCGTCTGTATAGTGCAGCACCGAGGTCACCGGCAGGTTCTCGCAGCCTACCGGCCCGTCGATAATGACCTGCAATCCCTTGATCGCGGTGAAGGCGTAAACCGCGCCCCAATATCCGCCCGCGCGGTCATGATCGAGGATGAGCGTCATACGCCCACC
>JAYUYR010000344.1:0-3321 GCA_043752405.1 Sphingomonas sp.
CACGCTCCCGACGTATCACACCGCAGCGCTTTCGACCGACAATCTGGCGAAGGACTATTTCGGCGAAGCGGGAATGCTCGGCTACGTCGCGGGCGTCCAGCGACAGGAAATCCGCCAGGGCATCGCCTGCGTCCGTCATCAGAATATGTCGGGCTCGGACATCGGCGACGACCACAAGGAATATTTTGCGGGTGAGGCAGCTTTGAAAGCTGGTGGCGCGCATAATACGATGAATCAGTTTGGCTAGGCGGCGGACAGCGGCAAAGCCGCTGTCGTCAGTCGGCCCTTTGGGGCCGCTGGCCGGCCTTCGCGCGAGTGCGGATTAGCATCGCTAATCCGTCCCGCGCTCGGCACTTCCTGGGGAGGAAGAACACCCGTCGGAGCAATCCGGCGGGTGTTTACAATTGCGCGACGGCGCATGACGCGACAAAACGGCATTCATGAATGCTGCCATCGGTATCCGCGTCCTATTGATCGAGGATGAACCCATTGTCGCCATGCTTGCCGAGGATCTTCTCGACAGCATCGGCTGCATTGTCGCCGCAACCGCGGCGTCCATCGCCGAAGCCCGCGCTGCAATTACGGCGGGCGGATTCGACGTTGTGATGCTCGACGTCAATCTCGGCGGTGACGATGGGCTCGCGCTCGCGCCAATGCTGAAAGCGCACCGCATCCCCTATCTGATTACCAGCGGCTATAGCGGCGCCGGGATGGCGCGCGACCATCCCGATGCGGCGGTGCTCGCCAAGCCCTATGTGCTCGCCGATCTGGAAAGCGCGCTCGTCAAATGTGCGGGGCGGCCCTAGCGCAGGCGCGCATCGACGAGGGCGCGCAGATCCGCTTCGGGACGCGGGCCGTAATGTGTAATGACTTCTGCAGCGCAGACCGCTCCCATGACGAGGCTGTCGTGCAGCGATCGTCCTTCGACTTGTCCGCTCAGGAACCCTGCGGCGAACAGGTCGCCTGCACCGGTGGTGTCAACAACCTTTGCAACAGGTTCGGCGGCAACGCGCGCATGTTCGCCGCCCGAATGCGCTTCGGCCCCATTGGCGCCGTGGGTCACGACCAGCGTCGGCACTTTGGCCGACAGGGCTGTGACTGCCGACGCGACATCGTCTGTACCCATCAATGCATGGACTTCGCCGTCGTTGGCAAAAAGGATGTCGATCAGGCCATCGTCGATCAGTTTGCGGAAATCGTCGCCGTGGCGCGAAATGCAGAAGGCATCGGACAAAGTGAAGGCCACCTTTCGGCCATTACGGCGCGCAATGTCGATGGCGGCGCGCATCGCGGCACGCGGCTCTTCGGGATCCCAGAGGTAACCTTCGAGGTAGAGGATCGCCGAATCACCGATCAACTCGGCATCGATCGCGGCAGCTGGCAAGAATTGCGACGCGCCAAGAAACGTGTTCATCGTTCGCTGACCGTCGGGCGTGACGAGGATCAGGCAGCGTGCCGTCGCCGGGTCGATTCCGCGCGCCGGCGTATCGAAGCGTACCCCGATGGCGCGGATGTCATGTATGAACACTTCGCCCAACTGGTCGCTCGCCACTTGCCCGACAAAGCCGCATTTACGGCCCAGCGCTGCCATGCCAGCAATCGTATTGGCCGCTGATCCTCCTGAGATTTCCTTACCCGGCCCCATCCGCCCGTAAAGTTCGGCAGCGCGGGCATCGTCGATCAGCTGCATCGATCCGCGCGACAGGTTTTCGCTGACGATGAAATCCTCGCTCGCGCTGGCGATCACATCAACAATGGCATTGCCGATGGCGGTTACGTCGTAGGTCGTTGTCATCCAGAATCCGTTCACGCTGAGCTTGTCGAAGCGGTGTCCTTTACTTTGCTGTGCCCAAAGGGGAAGGGCAGGGCTTCGACAAGCTCAGCCCGAACGGTATTTTATGCGTCTCTATGTTTTGACCGGCGTCCTGGTCCTCTCCGCCTGCGCGACTACCCCGCCGCCAAAGCCGCGCGCTGTGCCGACGGTCAGCATGCCCATGCGCGCAACGGGCCTCGAACGGGTGCTGGGGCAGGACGCCCGCGCGCTTGCGGCGCTGTTCGGCACGGCGGATCAGGATGTGAAGGAAGACGGTGCCCGCCGCCTGCAATATGCCGGGCCTTTCTGCATCCTCGACGCCTATCTCTATCCTCCACGCGCCGGGGGCGAGCCCGTGGTCACTTATGTCGATGCGCGCCAGCCCGACGGCAAGGACATTGATCGTGCGTCATGCGTCGCGGCGTTGGTCCGGCGCAAAGAGGCGCGATAACGCCCAGTCGGCGGCCTCGCGCACCACCTCATCGGCATCCTTCGCCAGCGACTGTAGCGGCGTTAGCAACCGCATATCACCACTGTTGCCCGCCGCGATGCAGGCATTTCGCACCATTCGGTTGCGGCCGATGCGCTTGATCGGCGATCCTGAAAACACCTGCCGGAACGCGGCATCGTCGAGGGCGAGCAGGTCCAACAAGTCAGGCGCCGCCAGTTCAGCTCGCGCGACAAACGCCTTGTTCGCCGCCGCGCTGTCGGCAAACTTGTTCCACGGACAGACGGCGAGGCAATCATCACAGCCATAAATCCGGTTGCCCATTGCGACACGAAATTCATGCGGGATCGGCCCCTTGTGCTCGATTGTCAGATAAGAAATGCACCGCCGCGCATCGAGGCGGTAGGGGGCGGGAAAAGCTTGGGTGGGACAGGCCCGCTGACACGCATCGCAATTGCCGCAGCGGTCAAGGTGCGGCGCATCGGGTTCCAGCGCAAGCGTCGTCATGATCGCACCGAGAAACAACCACGACCCGTGTTCGCGGCTGACCAGATTGGTATGTTTGCCCTGCCAACCCAGCCCCGCCGCCTGCCCCAACGGCTTTTCCATGACCGGCGCGGTGTCGACGAACACTTTCAGTTCGCCGCCGCCCGCCTCGACCAGCCAACGCGCGAGTGCTTTTAGGTTGCGCTTCATAAAATCATGATAATCGGCGCCTTGCGCATAGACCGAGATTCGCCCGACATGGCCCGCATCCGCCAACCGCATCGGGTCTTCCGCGGGCGCGTAACTCATGCCCAGCGCGATCACGCTGGCCGCTTCGGGCCACAGTGATTGCGGCGCGGCACGCTGATCCGCGCGCGCCGCCATCCAGTCCATCGTGCCGTGGTGATCGGCAGCCAGCCAATCACCCAGCGCCTGCTGCCCGTCAACCGCATCGGCCCGTGTGATCCCACACGCAGCGAAACCCAATCGCGCGGCTTCTTGCTTTAAGGCTTTTGACAATGACTGGTGTTTAGGGTTCACAAGCTCCACCTAACCCGTTCGGCGTGCATGTCGA
>JAYUYR010000345.1:0-3297 GCA_043752405.1 Sphingomonas sp.
TTAATTTTGAAACTTGGGTTTAAATCTGGGTAAGGTTCCAAGTATTTTGTGAACGCCGCGATAGGAACTGATGCCTGTTTGACGATCGCCTCTTGAAGCGCTTTGTCATCTAATTCCAATTTACGAAGGTTGTCGGAATTGGCTTGCGCGCTAAGGTGATGCCAAGTCTTTGGCTTTGTCACTTGAAGACCGATAGTCGGAATGCTCACGACATCCAATTTTGTCTTGGAATCTGCTTGCCTCGCAAATAACGTCGTAATCGCCGTCGCGATTAATATTATTCTAAGCATTTATACTTTCCTTAGCCACTCTCGCCGCATTTTCACGAAAGAAATTAAAGCGGTGCCCGGGGTTCTTGCCCATCAGCCCCTCGACGAGATCGCGGACGCTTGTCACCGGATCAGCGCCAGTTCGACGCCCGCCGTTTCGGCGATTGCCGCCCATTCGCGGTCGCCGGTCAAAGCGGGCACGTTGAGGCTGCGCGCCAAGACCATGCACGACAGGTCGGCAAGCGAGATCCGCGTTCTCCGTGTCATTCGCCGCAGAAGCCCGGCTTCGACCGCCAGCTCAAGGCCGAAATCGGCAACGAGCGGTGCCATCTTGTCAATAGTTGCGCGAACCCCATCGTCTGTATTGAACGCCGTGAGCGACGCCGCCACTTCGGCAAGGTTGATCGGTGCGATCACGCTGTCGGCGAGGCAATCGAACAGGTCGGCGCGCGCTGGCTCGCGTTTGATGAACGCAAGGACGGCGGATGCATCGGCAACAAACCTCACGCTGCGGACCGGGTCGATCCGAACAATTCTTCGTCTTCCCGTTCAGCCGCAAGCCGACGGTCTTCGATCAGCGCGTCGACAGCACTGCGGTGTTCCCACTCCGTGCCCTTGATGGCAGCCAGCGTCATTCGCTGTGCCTGCATAAGGCCGTGCCTGCGCGTTGTCATGCGCACGCCATCATCCCCATCGACATCAAGGATAACCGTCCCGCCATTCTGCAAGCCAAGCAGTTCACGCACCTTTTGCGGAACGACAATCCGCCCGTTCGATGCCATTTCAATCTTGAAGTGCATAGCGAATTCCTGACATTATTGTGCTATATGACATTTCACGGTTGCAATGTCAATTACGCATCTATCGCCTCTTCATCCACCCGTGCCGCATTTTCCTGAATGAAATTAAAGCGATGCTCGGGGTTCTTGCCCATTAGCCGTTCAACCAGATCGCGGACGCCGGCGCGGTCTTCATATTCCGGGGGGAGCGTGACGCGGAGTAAGGTTCGCGTCTTTGGGTCCATTGTCGTTTCGCGGAGCTGGTTAGGGTTCATCTCGCCGAGCCCCTTGAAGCGGCCGACGTCGACGGTCTTGCCTTTGAACTCGCCCGCTTCGATTTGCGCGCGGTGGGCGTCGTCGCGGGCGTAGAGTGATTTTGCGCCAACAGTCAGGCGATAGAGCGGCGGCTGGGCCAAGAACAAATGCCCCTTGCGCACGACATCGGGCATTTCCTGAAAGAAGAAGGTCATGAGCAGCGTGGCGATATGTGCGCCGTCGACGTCGGCGTCGGTCATGATGATGACGCGTTCGTAACGCAGGAACTCGGCATCGCATTTGTCGCGCATCCCGCAGCCGAGCGCGAGCGCGAGATCGGCGATTTCGCTATTGGCGCGGATCTTGTCCATCGTGGCGCTGGCGACGTTGAGGATTTTGCCGCGGATGGGGAGGATCGCCTGTGTCTTGCGGTCGCGCGCCTGTTTCGCCGAACCGCCTGCGCTGTCGCCTTCGACGATGTAAAGTTCAGTGCCTTCGTTGCCGTCGTTCGAACAGTCGGTCAGCTTGCCGGGGAGGCGGAGCTTGCGCGCCGATGTCGCGGTCTTGCGCTTGACTTCGCGCTCAGCCTTGCGCGCGAGCCGCTCGTCCATCCGGTCCATGACATAGGTCAGCAGCGCGCGGCCACGGTCCATATTGTCGGTCAGATAATGATCGAAATGATCGCGCAGCGCATTTTCGACGAGCCGCGCAGCTTCGGGCGAGGTCAGCCGGTCCTTGGTCTGGCTCTGGAATTGTGGATCGCGGATGAAGACCGACAGCATCGTTTCGGACGGCGCGATGACGTCTTCGGGCTGGATATCGGCCGCTTTCTTGTTGCTGACCAGCGCCCCGAAGGCACGCAGCCCCTTGACGATTGCGGCGCGCAGGCCCGCTTCATGGGTGCCGCCGTCGGGCGTGGGGATGGTGTTGCAATACCAGGAAAAGCTGCCGTCGCTCCATAATGGCCATGCGACTGCCCATTCGACGCGGCCCTGATTTTCACCGGGGAAATCCTGCGATCCGGCGAAAAATTCTGCAGTGGCGCATTCGCGGTCGCCCACTTGTTCGCGCAAGTGGTCGCTCAGGCCGCCGGGGAACTGGAAGACGGCTTCGGCAGGGGTGTCGTCGCCGATCAGCTCGGGCGCGCATTTCCAGCGGATTTCGACGCCGGCAAAAAGATAGGCCTTCGACCGCGCCAGCCGGTGCAGCCGCGCAGGCTTGAACGACATTTCGGGGCCGAATATCTCGGTATCGGGGACGAACGATACGCTCGTCCCGCGCCGGTTTTGCACCGGTCCCAGTTTTTCGAGCGGGCCGAGGGTCAGCCCCTTTGAAAAGCGCTGGGCATATAGTTCCTTGTTCCGCGCCACTTCGACCCGTGTCTCGGACGACAGCGCATTGACGACGCTGACCCCGACGCCGTGCAGGCCGCCCGACGTCGCATAAGCCTTGCCATCGAACTTTCCGCCAGAATGGAGCGTCGACATGATGACTTCGAGCGCGGACTTGTCGGGGAACTTCGGATGCGGATCGACCGGGATGCCGCGGCCGTTGTCGGTAACGGTCAGGCGGTTGCCGGATTCGAGCGTGATCTCGATCCGCGTTGCGTGACCTGCGACCGCTTCGTCCATCGCATTGTCGAGCACTTCGGCAGCGAGATGATGATAGGCGCGCTCGTCGGTGCCGCCGACATACATGCCGGGACGGCGGCGGACAGGTTCGAGTCCTTCGAGCACCTCGATTGACGAGGCGTCGTAACCGGTAGCGGGGGTGGCGGAAGACGAAGCGAACAGATCAGTCATTGCAGCGCGGTATAGAGTCGCGCCGCTTTGACTTGCAAGCGCTCTACCGAACGCGCGGTCCGCCAAAGGGCATTGGCGGCGGTGCGCGACGGTCACGGCGGGGCATTTGCGCCTGATAAGCCTGACCGCAATGCTGGACGCAATAGGGGAAGCCGGGGTTCACCGTATTGCCGCAGAAGTGGAAATCAGGCT
>JAYUYR010000346.1:0-3292 GCA_043752405.1 Sphingomonas sp.
TCGTCTCGGCGCTCAAACCGGATCGGGATCGATTGCGGACGGGGTAGCGGTGCTGCGCACGATGCTGAACCAGGCAGGGGTCGACCGCCGTCACTACAGCTTTTCAGACGGAAGTGGGATGTCGACCTATAACCGTATAGCACCACGTGGCGTTGTCCGGTTGCTCCAGTGGATAGCGGTTCAACCGTGGGGCCCAGCATGGCGGGCGACGTTACCCGTCGGTGGCGAGGGGATGCTTGCGCGGCGCTTTGCCGGGACGACACTAAACGGCAAGATTTTTGCCAAAACCGGAACCCTCAATGCGACATCCGCCCTGTCGGGCTATATGATTGCCAAGAGCGGACGCACACTGACATTCTCGGCAATCGCCAATGATATTCCCGACGGTGACAACCCATCCAGCGCCGTCGATGCCGCGCTGATCATGATCGCCGACGCCAACTGAGCCCGATTGTTGCCTGCGCGCCACGGTCATCTTAATTATTCGGGCCTCAAATCAAATCGATAGTATTTTGCTACAATTTTGTTTCTAACTGTTCGAAATTTGCACAGTGCAACAGGGGGATGGACATGGTGAAATCAACGCGGACGGGTATGGCGCTGGCGTCGGGGGCAGCGATTATGGCACTCGCACTCGGCATGGCCACCACTGCGCACGCGCAGTCGGACACGCCAACCGCCAGCGATGAGCCTAATGAAATCCTCGTTACCGGGTCGCGAATCAAGCGCGATCCCAACAACAGTGCGCTGCCGCTCACGATCATTTCGCCCGCCGACCTGTCGCGCGAAGGCATCAGCAGTCCCGAGCAGCTGATTTCCTTCTTGAGCACGAACGGCAGTGGTGCCGACAATCTGGCATCGAACAGCGACGTGACGAGCGGTGCGCAGCGCGGCACCAACGGGCTGTCGTCGGCGAATCTGCGCGGGCAGGGGTCGGCATCGACGCTTGTCCTGCTCAACGGGCGCCGCGTGGCCGCACACGGGCTGACGGGATCGTCAGTGGACGTGAACCAGATCCCGTTCGCCGCGATCGAGCGCGTCGAGATCTTGAAAGACGGCGCGTCGGCAATTTATGGCACCGACGCGATCGGCGGCGTGATCAATTTCATTACGAAGACGAATTTCCAGGGTATTTCGCTGCTTGGCTTCACCGACATCACCGAAGAGGGCGACAGCCCCATCTATCGCCTGTCGGCGACGGCGGGTTACGGCGACCTTGACGAGCAGGGTTTCAACATCATGGGCACCATCGCCCGAACCGTCAGCGGGGGGCTAAACGGCTCCGACCGTGATTTCGTCAACACGAACCAGCCTAATCGCGGCCTGTCGGCGGACACGCGCGGCACGCCGATCGCGACGGCGTTCCCGATCGGCGTCAATGCGTTATTCGCGCCGACCGGGTCTTTGCTGAGCGGTGTGACACTGCTCGAACCCGGCGCAACCGTTCAGGCCGGCGGCGGCATCAATCCGCTCGACCTTCCCGGCGGTGCGGGCTGCGGCTCGGTCGAGGGCGGCTACGCCTATGACGAGCGGCTCTGGAACAGTCCGGCGAACCGCTACGCCTGCGCCTGGGATACCGGGCGCGCGGCAGTGCTTCAGCAACCGCTCAACACGCTGACTTATTACGCGCGCGGCACGGTTGCGGTGGGTGACCACCGCATTTCGGCCGAAGTCACTGGATCGGATGCAACGTCGCGCAAACGGTTTTCGAACAATCAGTATTCGGGCAACAACGGCTCGCTGCCGCTTTACTATCCGCTCAATGCGACGACTTCGGCGACGTATAATGACGTCTACAACCGGATCGTCGCAGTGTTTCCGCAGATCGCGCCGAACTATGGCAAGCCGATCGCCTATCGCTGGCGCAACATTGCCGGGGGGCAGCGCGAATATGTGACCGACACCAAGACCTTGCGCGCCGGGCTCAGTGCCGAAGGACCCCTGTTCAGCGGCTGGGACTATGCGGCGGGCGCGTCCTATGCGCGCAGCGAATCGTCTTCGGTGCTCGGCAGCGGTTTTCATTATCGCGGGATTTTCCCTAGTGCAGCGATAGCGGCAGCGTCAGGCGTGCCGGGAGCAGTGAGCGGTGGCATCGATCCGCGCGCACCCACCGCGCCAGGCGCGACGCGTCCTGGCATTGTCGGGTTGCTCAACAGCGGCATCCTCAATCCGTTTTCGGTGACGCAGTCGGCGGCGGCGCTTGCCGGGCTCGATGCGATTTCGGCGCGGGGCGTTACGCTTTATGGCGGCAAATATGAAGTGAAACAGTTCGATGCGTCGATTTCCGGTCCGTTGTTCGCATTGCCGGGCGGGATGGTGCAGGTTGCGATCGGCGCCGATTACCGGCGTGAAACTTATAGTTTCAACGGGTCGCCTGCCGCAGCGCTCGGCACGCCCGATATTTTCAACGCGGCGTTCGACAACATCAACGCGCTGACACCGAAAAATCGTGATGTGAAGGCGGCCTATGTCGAAGTATCGATCCCGGTATTCGAACCGCTCGAGATCACGCTGGCGGGGCGCGTCGACGACTACACCCTTTTCGGCACGACTTGGAATCCGAAGGTTTCGGCAAAATTCCGCCCGGTGGATTGGTTGATGTTCCGCGCTTCGTACAACACAGGTTTCCGCGTGCCGGCGTTCAACCAGATCTTCAACGGCACAACGCTGTCGCCCAATCCCGGCAATACGCTGACCGATCCGACGACTTGCCCCGCGGGTGGAACGGTCAACGTCACGCCGGGTTGCGCCGTGATAAATCCCGACTCGTTCTCAGGCGGTAATCTGCAGTTGCGCCCCGAGGAATCGGAGCAATATTCGCTCGGCGTCGTCTTTCAACCATCGGCCCGACTCAGCGCCTCGGTCGATTTCTGGTCGATTGCTGTCGACGATGTGATTGGAGCGTTCACCCTTTCCGAGCTGCTGCAGCGGCAGACTGCGCCGTTTGCAACGCAACAGCTGATTCGCAATGCTGCGGGAACGATCGTCCTCGCGGACCTTCGCGCCACCAACACGGGGTCGCGGCGCACACAGGGGATCGAAGTCGCGTTGCGCGCCGGGTTCGATGCGGCGGGCGGGGTATTGTCGGCCGGACTCGACGGAACCTACCTCGTCCGCAAAAAGGTGAAGCTGTTTCAACCGCAAGCCTTCTTCAGCGAGCTGGGGGTATTCAGCTTGACCGGCGATCTTGGCCTCAGGTGGAAGCACAGCGCGTTCGTAACCTATTCAAACGAGGATTTTACGTTCAGCTTTTCGCAAATCTATCGCGACGGCTATGCCAATCAGGCGCTGC
>JAYUYR010000347.1:0-3291 GCA_043752405.1 Sphingomonas sp.
GGAGGCGCTGGGCAAGATCGTCCATAAATCACGCAGCCATGTTGCTAATCTCATGCGTTTGCTCGATCTGCCGCCAGAAGTGCGCTCGATGGTTGCCGACGGGCGGTTAACGATGGGTCATGCGCGCGCTCTGCTGGGTGCTGACGACGCGGTCGCTCTCGCACACGATGTCATTACCAAAAATTTATCGGTCCGCGACGTTGAAAAACTGACCAAGCGCGGCAAGCGACCGAGGCCGGTCGAGTATAAATCGATGGCTGGCCCGGTGCCCGATGAGGACATCGCGATGCTGCAGCGTCAGTTAGGTGATTTGCTTGGCCTGAACGTCGCGATCACGCATAAGGCAGGCTCCGGGAGTGTGACACTACATTATGCGACGCTCGATCAACTTGATATGGTTTGCCAGCGACTTAGTGGTGAAAAAATCTAGCGCAAACGCTGCCCGACGCGGGCGATGGTGATGAGTTCCTCGGCTGCTATGACATCCCCAGCTGTGCCACTCGCCATCATCGCGCCCTCACTTGCAAACAAACGTGCCGACGCCGTCGTCAATCTTCTAGATGGCCAGCGCGAAAGTTGGGACATCACAGCCGGTTGTTCTTTGTAAAACAATGACTTACCTAAGGCAGAGATCACCAATCCAGGCGATTTGCCCGCATCTACCTCGGTCCGCAACCGGGCGAGCAAGATCAGCCGGCGCTGCAGCGCGCGCATCGCGGGCACCCAGCCGCTGCTTGCCTCGATTTTGGTCAGTTCCCCGGTCACAACAAGCAAATCACCACCAAGAACGGCATTGACCAAGCAACCGGTGTCGGCTTCACCCAAATCCGCACCGACAGCGGCCAACGCTTCTTCGCTTGCCTCTCGCGGCCGGTCGGGGGCGGCGTCGAGATAGAGCGCGAGCTTTTCGATTTCGCGATCAAGGACGGCGCGGTCTCCAAGGCAGTTTGCTCCGAGCCGCGCAGCGACGCCTGGGTGCAGTCGCAATCCACAGGTCCGCCCAATGTCGACCGCGAGCGATTCGAGCCCCGCTCCTTCGGGCTTATAGCTCTGAAAGGCCAGAACCGCCGGGTGGTGGAGCGTGGCCTTCATCAAAACTGACGTTGGTTTCAGCGCGCCCGTAATCATTACAACCGGATTGCCGGCGACTTCAGCCTCAAGCAGCGCGATGACGGCATTGGTACAATCGTCACCACCGGTCACGCGGATGTGGCGCTTGTCGCCAAACAGCGAAAAAGCTGCGGCCTCGTCGGCGAGCCGCGCAGGGTCTTCTTTGAGCGTCGATCCATCAAGGTCGATTCGCTCAGCATCGGGCCCCATTGCGCGTTCGAGACGGGCGGCCAGCGCACGCGACCCCGAATCGTCGGGGCCATAAAGCAGATAAAGCCGGACGTTGCCGTCGGGATTGTCGATCGCCTTGACGATCTGGGACTCTTTGACTTTCACGGTGTCGGTTTGCGCTCGGCATAGAGCGCAATGCGCGCGACGATCTGGTCGGCGACAATGCCCGATAACCGCTCAAGCGCGGTGTTTTCTGCCGCGATGGTGGCATATTCAGAACTGACAACGTCAATCCCGACGTCAGAACCCGCCGTGGCATCCAGCACCATCTTGCCGCTCGCATCGACCAGTTTGTATCGCGCGCGCAGGGTACGGCGTTCGCGTGTTATAGCATCATCACTGCGGACGCCGAAGCCCTCGATCTTGTCATCGAGCTCGACATCGAGCCGATATTGCTTCGTCCCGCTGCTGCCGAGCCGGTCGATGAGGGCATTGCGGACGAGCCAGCCCGACTTGCCGCCTTCGATAGGCGCGACGTCGATGCCCTGTAGCGTCTGTGCCACGGCGCCGTTGGTCCCGCCGCTATAAAGCGGGCGCAGGCCGCAGGCGGATAGGATGAAGAGGACGGCTAACCCAAAGGCCGTTCGGGCTGAGCTTGTCGAAGCCGTGTTCTTCTTTTGGAAGTCGGTCATACCACCACGTTTACCAGACGATCAGGCACAACGACGACCTTTTTCGGCATCGCGCCATCGAGGATGCGGACCACGTTTTCAGAAGCGAGCGCCAGCGCTTCGAGCGCATCCTTCGGCGTGCCCTTGGCAACGGTTATAGTATCGCGCAACTTGCCGTTGACTTGAACCGCAATGATCGCCTCGTCATCTACGAGCAGCGCCGGATCCGCTTCGGGCCAATCTGCGTCGGCAACGAGGTCGCTATTGCCCATTGCCGCCCAGGCTTCTTCGGCAAGATGCGGGAGCATTGGTGCGATCAGGCGGACAAGGGTTTCGATGGCTGTGTCGCGTGAGGCCGACGGGCTAGCTTTTTCGATAGCGTTGGCAAGCGAATGCACGCGCGCGACCACTTTGTTGAACTGCAGACCATCGATGTCTGCGCCAATGCCAGCAATGGCACGGTGCAGCGCGCGGTCGATGTCTTTATCCTCGCCTCTTGTATGTTGAATAGGCTGGTTCGGTGTGATCGGCGGTGAGACTTGTTCGAACAAACGCCACAACCGCTGGACGAACTTCCACGTCCCCTCAATTCCCGCCTCTGACCAAGGCAAATCGCGCTCGGGCGGACTGTCCGACAGCATGAACCAGCGCACCGCGTCCGCGCCATAAGTGTCGAACATAGGCTCGGGATCGACCGTGTTCTTCTTCGACTTCGACATTTTTTCGATGCGACCTGCGAGCACAGGATAGCCTGTAGAAATTTCCCGCCACCCTGTCTCGGTTCGTTCGACCTCGGCTGGAGATCGTGGCTCGATAACGCCGTCGTCGCCAGGCTCGTCCCAAACCCAGCGCTTCCTCTCTTCATCTGTTGGCGGGCGGCGAACACTATATGTCTCGTGCGTCACCATCCCCTGTGTGAACAAGCCCGCAAAAGGTTCGGTCACGCCTAGACGCCCAATCCGCGCCAACGCCCGTGTCCAGAAGCGCGCATAAAGCAGATGCAGGATCGCATGTTCCACGCCGCCGATATACTGCCCGACGGGGAGCCACTTTTCGGCTTCCTCGCGGTCGAAGGGCTTTTCCTTCGGTTGGCTCGCGAACCGGATGAAATACCACGATGAGTTGACGAATGTATCGAGCGTATCGGTCTCCCGCCGTGCGGGTTCCTTGCAATTGGGACAGGGAACATTCTTCCACGTCGGGTGCCGGTCGAGCGGATTGCCTGGAATATCAAAATTGACATCCTCGGGCAGAACCAGCGGCAGTTGCGAGCGCGGCACGGGCATAACACCGCAAAAATCGCAGTGAATAATCGGGATCGGCGTCCCCCAATAGCGCT
>JAYUYR010000348.1:0-3291 GCA_043752405.1 Sphingomonas sp.
CCCGCGTTCGCCGACCTCAATCTCGACAAGGCCGCCATCGAGGAATGGATCACCTTTGCCCCTGACGCGGCCGAAGCCTTTGCGCGCGCGTTCGATGCCAAGGGTCAAGGTGGTGGCACTGGCAACGACCCCATTGCCCCGGTGCGCCGCGAGATCGAGCGGTGGCGCAACCATTTCGGCGATCTCGATGCCGCTGCCGAGACATTGGCCGACGACCTGCGCGTCGGGTCGGGCGACCTGTACGGTGCAATTGCCGAGCGGTTACGGGTGACGCACCAGTTGTCGATCCGCATATTGCCGGTCGATGTGATGCCCGTCGCGCTCCGCCGCCTCGACCTCCACGCGCGGCAGGTGCAATTGTCCGAACTGCTCGACACCGCCAGCCGAACATTTTCGGCGGCGTTCCAGCTTGGGCAGCTGGAAGCGAAGGACGAAATCGACGCGCTGGTGAAGGGTGCGGCTTTTGCGGAACGCGCGTCCGAACGACTCTATCGCCGTCACCTGACGAGTTACTTCGCCGCCGCGCTGATGATGCCTTATGCGCGTTTTGTGCGGGGTTGCGAGGCGACCGGCTATGACATCGAGTTGCTGCAACGCCGTTTCGGGGCCGGATTCGAGCAGGTTGCGCACCGGCTGACGACGTTACAGCGCGTCGGCGCGAGGGGGCTGCCGTTCTTTATGATCCGCGTCGATCGCGCGGGGCAATCGTCAAAGCGCTATGCCGGCGCAAGCGCATCGCCGCTGGTCGAAGCCGACGGGCGTTGTCCGTTGTGGGAATTGCATAGCGCCTTTGATCGTCCAGGGGGGCTGGTGCGGCAGCTCGTCGAACTGGAAGGCGGCACCCGCTGGTTCACGCTGGCGCGCACCGTCTCTCCCCAAGGCGGGCGCATCGGGCAAGTCCGCGCTCAATTTTCGGTCGGGATCGGCATTGATGCCGCGATCGCAGCGCCGCTGGCGGCAGCGCGGGGATTTGACCTGAAGCGCGGCGAGGCGACGCCGATTGGCCTTGGCTGCCGCGCCTGCACCCGTCCCGACTGCCCGCAACGCGCAGCCCCGCCTGCATCACGCCCGCTGGTCTTCAACGAACGCGAGCGTGGCGTCAGCCCGTTCGTGTTTGCGGGGGATTAGCGGAGGCGCGGCTTGGCGAAACGCAAGACGAGCACACCCGCCACGGCAGACAGGAGCGAGCCCATCAGGACGCCGATCTTGACCGCGTCGGCTTCGGGTTGGGTGGGGAATGCGAGGCCGCCAATGAACAGGCTCATCGTGAAACCGATCCCGCAGAGTAGGGCGACGCCGTAAATCTGTTGCCAGCTTGCCCCCGCCGGACGGGTGGCGATTTTCAGTCTCACGGCAAGCCAGACACTCCCGAAAACGCCGACCTGTTTGCCGACGAACAGGCCGAGTGCGATGGCCAGCGGCAGCGTAGCGGTTACCGATGTGCCGCCTCCAAGCGCGACACCGGCATTGGCGAAACCGAAAATTGGGACGATCGCAAATGCGACCCAGGGATGGAGTGCATGTTCGAGTCGGTGAAGCGTCGAATTGGCTGCATCGGGCGTGGCGGGCGTGGTCTTGATCGGGACCGCCATCGCCGCGAGCACCCCCGCAACGGTCGCGTGGACGCCGGACAGCAATTCGAAATACCAGAGCAACACGAACGCGGCGACGTACCATGCCGGGTGCTTTACGCCCGCGCGGTTCATCACGAACATCCCCGCCAGCACGGCAAGCGAAGCACCGAGCGCGATCAGGTTGAGACTGGTCGTATAGAACACCGCGATAATCGCGACGGCGCCGACGTCATCGACAATCGCGACCGTCGTCAGAAACAGCTTGAGCGAGGTCGGCGCGCGCTTGCCCAGTAACGCCAACAGGCCAAGCGCAAAGGCAATGTCAGTCGCCGCCGGAATCGCCCAGCCGCGCGTCAGGCTGGGCGCGCCGCCGGTCACGCCGAGATAGACAAGCGCGGGCACCGCCATCCCTGCGGCTGCGGCAATGAACGGCAAGCGCCGGTCAGCCCAAGTCGACAAATGCCCGTCGAGAAACTCGCGCTTGATCTCAAGCCCGACGAGCAGGAAAAACACCGCCATCAACCCGTCGTTAATCCAAAGATGCAGCGTCATCGGCCCGAGCTTGGGCGTCAGCACCGGCCCCGTCTCCAGATGCAGCGCATGGAAATAGGCCGAGGCGAGCGGCGAATTGGCAACGGCCATCGCGAGGATCGCCGCGCCGATCAGCAACAGGCCGCCGGCGCTTTCCGAAGCAATGAAGCCGCGCATGGCCGAACGCGGGCGACGGGTGAGACGGCGAAGCATATGTTCCTATTCAACAGCCGTGATGAAAGAGGCAAGTAAATCTGCAAGCGCCAGACCCTGCGCGTTCACCGGACGGTAAAGCGCACTTGGTCGATGGTTCGTCCACTGGGGTCGAGCAATGCAAGCCGATGCACTCCCGGGCCCGCCAGTACTTGGGGCCGCGCGTCGGCGTCGCCCAGATCGGTGCGGTCGAGTACGAGGCGGTGGCCCGCAACGGATCCCGTCACAGCCACGCCCATACGCTGGCGGTCAAGCGGGATGTCGGGATCGAGCGCAAAGACGCTGCCCGAGACGGGATTGGTGATGCGCGGGCGGCGCGACGTCGCGGGGGCCATGCTTTGCGCGGCCTGGCTGGTGCCGGTCAGGAACCAGTCGTTGCGCGCAGGCTCGACATTGTTCGCGAACGACACGCGCCTGGCTTCGATGCCTGGCGGGCGCGGCGGGGCTTTGCCGGGGCTGCCGCGATGCAGCGCGATCATGACATCGCGCCAGACCGGCGCAGCGCCGCTTGTCCCCGACACCGCTTTCATGGAATCGCCTTCGAGATTCCCGACCCAGACGGCAACGGTGTAGCGGTCGGTGAAGCCGATGCACCAGTTGTCGCGCAATGCTTTCGAGGTCCCGGTCTTCGCGGCGGCCCAGAAGGGAAGCCGCAGCGCGGAGTCAACGCCGAACGTTCCGGCGCGGGCGGAAGGATCGGCCATGATGTCGGATATGATCCACGCAGCTTGCGGACTGAGGATTTGCCGGTTGTGCCCTGCAGGATCGGATGTACGGAGGCGTAATGGTGCAGACTGTCCCCCATTGGCGAGGCTGCGATAGGCATTGGCCTGTTCGAGCAAGGTCACCTCGGCCGAGCCGAGCGCGAGGCTGAACCCGTAATATTGCCCGTCTTCGGTCAGTCCCTTGAAGCCGGTGTCCCACAGGCGGTCGCGGAAACTTTCGACGCCACCCACCAGCAACGTGCGCACGG
>JAYUYR010000349.1:0-3270 GCA_043752405.1 Sphingomonas sp.
AGACCAGATCGCCGAAACCGCAGGAGGTAAAGACTTTCGCGGCGCTTCTGCGGCAATTGCTGCCTGTGCGCTATCGGCCGCTATCGCGGGGTGGTGGATGTTCGGACGTGCATCGGCGACCGCCAACACGCCGGTGAGCATTGCGGTCGTTGCATCGCCGACTCCTAGTGTAGAAACGACCGAATTCGCCAGGGCTCTTACTGCCGACCTTGCACTCTTTGCTACGGCAAGTGCAAATTTGGCGATCTTCGAACGCGCGCCGGACGCGAAGCCCGACACCCAATACGCCGTGCGCACGGAAATCGAACGCGTGAACGACGGGATCATCGCCCATACTCAACTGATTGCGTTGATAAACGGCGAAGTGCTTTGGTCACGACGCTACGTGCACTCTGAGCGGGCGTTATCGACGTTACGCGAGCAAATCGCAGCGAGTATCGTCGGAATGCTGCAATGCAGTTTCGGCACATTGGATGATGAACGATCCAAAGCACGGCCGTCGGACGTGGCGCTTTTGATGGCCATCTGCCAAGATTTCGAAAAAACCGACCTTTCTTCGGCGCAGACGCGCGCACGGCAGCTTACCATAGCCCGCCCCGATCTTGCGGTTGGATGGGCATGGCTTGCGGTGGTGCAAGGAAATATGCTGGCAGAAAACGACCCGGCCTTGAAGTTGAAAGCACTTGCAAACGCGGAGCGCGCAAAGAAAATTGGGCCCGAGAAGGCTTGCACCTGGCTCGCTCAGGCGGCGGTCGCGGGTCGGGGTTTCACCAGCCCGGATGGGCTGCCGTTTATAGAAAAAGGCCTAAAGCTGCATCCCGATAATCCGTATCTTCTCGAACAACACAGCTTGATCCTATTAAACCTGGGTTATGTGCGGGATAGCGTCGCGCCCGCTATTGCGGCCTTAAGGAACGATCCCAGCTCGCTTCGCCGTCGTGAAATAGCGATACGCAGACTTGCTGCTGCAAATCGACTGAATGAAGCGCGCCACCTCCAGGACGAAAATGAGAAACTGTGGCCCGATCATCCGCAAATCTCAGCCACGAAGGCGCAACTCTTTGGCGACAGCGCAGAGCGAGCAAAAGCAGACCTCGTCACGATCCGTAACGGCGAAAACGTGGTCACCGTCAGTCCGCACCTGGCATACCAGCTGGCCGGCCGCTACGAGCGCAAAGGTGATCGGCGCTCGGCGCTTAGTTGGCTCGCGCGCGCGCCGATCAATGACACGCGGCAGCAATGGTCAGAACTCTTTTCGCCCGACGCCGCCGGACTTCGAGCGGACCCTGCCTTCTTCCGCAAGATGGCAGATCTCGGCCTTGCGCGCTGGTGGGTCACGCATAATAGGTGGCCAGATTTTTGCGCCGAACCTGGCCTCACGTACGAATGTGCCAGTGAGGCCGAAAAGCTCGGCATCATCAGACGAATAGGTACAGTCAAGGCCATTGCACCACTGTTTCCCAGATCGGTTAAGAGCTAGTCCTGCTCCCTCATGTTCCTCGAATTCACCGCATTTGTTCTGGTATGTTCTTATAAAACAGTTGTTTATTGCAGCTAGTTTAGAGCGTTTTCTCGGCCAAGAACCAAATGCAGGTTAGTCTGACAGTGCCGGGGCAACTACTCAGGCTGGTGGGTCCGAAAAATCGGAAAGGTCGTCAGGCCCCTTATGGCGAGGCGATTGTGTAATTTACAAACCCGATGCCTGACGCAAAAGAGTCTTTTGAACTAGCTAAGGGCGAGCTATGTTGTTCCGATTAGAAATTGCTTACGGGTTGATCGCGTTAATGGTGGTGGCTGCCATGGTGGTCGCCAGAGCCATTTGGAAAAGGCAGAAGGCGCATCGCCGCATGATGCGTGGCGTCCGTAGCGATCATTCTTAGACAGGCCTGTCTTCTTAGTCAGGCCTGTCTGGTGTGTCCGGCACCGGTTTATGCTTCACCAGCTTCCTCATGTGCTCGTCAAAACAGGCACTGTCATACTAACCAGCAGTTGGTTCGTTTGCCTGCCGGAGGCGGCGCGGCCCGTGCCAGCGACCGCTCTCGGCAGTAACGAAAGTGGATCAGGTTAAGAACGAAGCGTGACGATCGACCCGCGTGGAAACGAGATAACCAACTTGGAAAAGTGCTATCCCATTGCTCTAACAGCACCTACCCTTGTGATCGACGGCGCGCCAGAGGTAGTGCACTCGCCGTTGATCTTCACGTACACCTCATCAAGGTGCCATCTCCAGTGCGTGATGCCCTTCATCCGACTGACTCGCTGACGGCGGATGTCACCTGCGAACATCGTGCCGAACCTGTTCCACCAAAAGCGCACGGTCTCATGGCATAGGTCGATGCCACGCTCAAACAGCAGGTCCTCGACATTCCGCAACGACAGTAGAAACCGTTCATACATCATCACCACTAGGCGGACAACCTCAGGTGACGAGTTGAAACAAAGGGAGGGGCTCGCGGGTTTTGGCTCTGGATTTACGGGTCATATGCGCCCGTTGTCCGCGTGGGGCGCTGGCTGCCACATTGGTCTGACAACGCCCCCGGGACGTCTGCATCCGGGGCGCAAATTTTCGGTCAGTTATTCTTGGCCATGCTGCCGTTATCCATCATGTCGCCGGACATGGCGTCTTTGCCCATCGTATTGCCTTTCATCGCCCCATTCTTCATCTGAGAATGGGATTCCTTTGATGACCCATGTGTCTTCATCATGGCAGCACAGCTGCGATTTTTCATCATCGCGGAATGTGACATTGTATGGCACCGCTTCATCGTTGCGGCATGTGACTTGCTCATGTGCGCCAATGCGGAAGAACCCGCCGCCAATGCAACTGCGAACACGCCGACAGAACCTGACGACTGAACCAATCGACGGCTGATCTGGCTTGCACGCACACTCTAAAACGAACCAGCATTTGGCTTGTGAGTCGCGCAGTCCTTATAGGCGAGCCCAAATCGAGCCTGATTAAGTGACTGTGAAAGTCTGCGTGGACGCTGGTAAGCTTCTGGAGCGACTTCCTGTCGAAATCGAAGCATCGCCTTTTCCCATCGTCGGAACCGCAGGTGGCGGTTCTCCACTCTGTTGTTAGCCCAGCGACCGTTCTCCTGCTTGTCGGTCATGTGGAACGTGCCGTCGAGAGCTGACCAGTGACTTGCCGCGCTAGGCTGTTTCCGTCTCCACCTCTATCCGTCCCATATTGGGACGTGCCCGCAGGCGATCAGGCTTAGCTGTCCCCGCTCGGAACTTTTTCCTTAACACCTGATTAACGATAGGCAC
>JAYUYR010000350.1:0-3270 GCA_043752405.1 Sphingomonas sp.
ATTGTCTTGGGGACGGGGCAGTCAGGGCCGGCGAACACGCGTATCGGACTAACCGCGCTGCACGAACGACTGCTCGAAACCTGTGCTCAGGCAACCGGAGCAGCGGGCCTTTCGGTTGCCGACATCGCGAAGATCCACGCCGGTATGGGCATAGCCGGCATCACTCGCAGCGGAGCCAAGGCCAAGCTGAAAGCCATGCCCTTCCCTTTCGCAAACGTGACTTTGACGAGTGACGCTATCATCGCCAACCTCGGCGCGCATCTGGGCGCCGACGGCGCAACGCTCATCCTCGGTACCGGCAGCATCGGCATCATCAAGCTCGGCGAGGATAATCTCAGCATCGGCGGTTATGGGTTTCCGGTCTCCGACGAAGGCAGCGGTGCGGCACTGGGCCTCAGCGCGATCCGCCACGCGCTTCGTGCTCTCGACGGTCGCACCCGGCCAACCCCACTCAGTCAGGATATTACCAAGCAATTCGACAATGCCACCGCGCGTATTGTCGCGTGGATGGATGACGCCACGCCAGCCAGTTACGCGACCTTCGCCCCGCTCGTAATGGATTATGCCGAAAATGGAGACGACATTGCGGTGTCGATCGTCCGCGACGCTGCCATCCATGTTGAACGCTTTATCGAAACTATCTTCGCGCGCGGTGCCCCGCGCTGCGCCCTTGCAGGTGGCCTGTCGGCCCGCATGAAACCCTGGCTCCGCGCACGGATCGCAGACCAGATTTGCGAGCCGCAAGGCGACGCACTCGACGGAGCACTACTGCTCGCGGGGCTGACCCAGGCCCGATAGCGTCACGTTACCCTTGACGGCGCGACACGAAGCGCCCACCTGTAGTGACAGTTCTGTGACAATTGGAATCTATGGTTGCCTAATAACGATTTTCGCTGGCTGAGCGCTTGTAACCCTGTCGCCTGTGGTTGTGCATCATGAAGCCTGCTGTGCGCATTCAGCAGAATATGCTTGCATCGGGTGAACGGCGCTTACTGACGTGGTTTGCCGCACGGATGCCGCGGTGGGTTACCCCCGACGTCCTGACAAGCGTGGGCTTTGTCGGGGCGGTAGCGGTTGGTGCTGGTTATGCTCTCAGTTCGTTTCACCCCGCATGGCTGTGGCTGTCCATTACGGCTTTCGTCATCAACTGGTTTGGCGATTCTCTCGACGGGAGCCTCGCGCGTTTTCGCCGGATCGAGCGCCCAGTGTTCGGCTACTTCATCGACCACAGCACTGATTCACTCGGCAATATGATTATCATGCTCGGCATTGGGCTCAGCCCCTTTGTCCGCCTCGACGTCGCGATGTTCGGGCTCGCGGGCTATCTGCTGCTGTCGATCCACACGTTCATTGCGGCGCGTGTCGTCGATGAGTTCCGCCTGTCATACATGGCGGGCGGCCCGACCGAATTGCGTATTGTCCTTATCGCGATGTCGCTTTGCATGCTGGCATTCGGGACCGACACCGTGCTGGGTGGATTTACGCCGTTTGACATCTTTATCAGCGTCCTCGGCTTTGTCCTGGTGGTGCTGTTTGTCGGGCAGACCGCCAGCACGGCGCGCCAGCTGCGGCGACGGGGCGAGTAAAAGGGCGCTTATTGCGTCTGCAGCATTTCGCCGGTGATCGCATAGCCACCATTAAGCCAGTCGATCACTTCACGCGCGGCCGGATGATCAAATGCAGCGTAGCGCGAGCGCAGCTTTTCAATACGGTCGCCTATGCGGTCGAGTCCGCGGTTCTGAAACGTGGTCAGATCGGCTCGTAACAGTGTCGCCAGCTCGGTCCCGACTACGGATACCGCCGCTTCCATAAACGCACGACCATAAGCATAGTCATCGCCCTGAGCATATGCCGCCGCCAGTGTCAGTGCGGGAATGCAGCCGAGAACCGGCTGCGATGCAGGATTGATCGCATGGCCGGTAATCCAAGGCGCAATCCCACACCCCCGCCCCGAAAAGCCGCGCAGGTGAAGATACTGGCTCATTTGAGGGCCGTCATTGACCGGATAATTGTCCCACAAACACACTTTACGACCAAGCCGTTCGGCGACATCGCGCAAATGACCGGGGCGGATTTCTGCCGAACAAACTTCCTCGCCCGTCCAGTATATCTGGATTGCAGGATCAATCAGGCGTCCAACGTCCTCAAGATAGCTCGCGGGCCGCGCGCCGAAGACACGGTCGAGAACGGGATCGTCCGAATAATAGCTGGGACAGGCATAGAAGCGCCCAGCCTGGCAATGGTCGATACAGAAAGCGATAATCTCAGCCTGCCGCTGCGCAAGGTCGGGAACATCGCCGCGCATATCGTCGAACAATATGGCGAGATCGTCCAAGCCCAGCGCATCGAGCGCTGTCAACTTCACTTTCAACGCCGCACGGGTTTCCGTATCAAAGTTCAGGTGCGCGCCGAACGGCGTCAGGCCAACGCCGAACCGTACATCGAGCGCGCGGCAATGGCTCGACAGTCGCGTCAACGCTTCGGTGGCTATGGCGTCGTGCGCTTGCTGCCAGTCACGCCGCAGGAACGTGTCGATCTTCGGGGCATAATGAAAAAAGCGGTAACCCGCAGGAGCAAGGCGGCTGACCACGTCGCGCCGTTCCTCATGCGTCCAGCAACGCCCGAAATAGCCTTCGATAATGCCCAGCTCAGGCGTCACGCGGCGACGCCTGCGATCCATGTGCCGATAGGCGCCAACTCATCACTCAGATGGACAAAGTCGGCGCGCATGCCAACAGCCAAAGAGCCATGCGTAGCGCTCAATCCCAAAAACGCTGCCGGAGTCGCGCTTGCCATCTGCGATGCTGTCGCCACATCGACATTCATCATCGCCACGGCATTTTCTACAGCTTGCGCCATGTTCAGATCGGACCCCGCCAAAGTGCCATCAGGGGCGTAGCAAGCACCGTCGCGCGCGACAATCATTTGGTCGCCGAGCATGAATGCCTCCGCCGATGCGCCCACTGTTGGCATCGCATCGGTGACGAGCATCAAGCGCTCAGCCCCGATGGCGCGCAAAGCCGCGCGCAAACTCGCCGGATGAACATGATGGCCATCAACGATGAGGCCGCACGCCAGTCCGCCCTGCATGGCCGCGCCAACAACACCCGGCAAGCGGCTTTCCAGTTGTGACATCGCGTTGAACAAATGGGTGACGCCCGACAGCCCTTCGCGAATCGCTGCTTCCATCTGCACATAGGTTGCCAGCGTGTGCCCAGCTGCGACATTGACGCCGCGCCTGACCAGTTCGGCAACGGTGCCCAGCGGTGC
>JAYUYR010000351.1:0-8289 GCA_043752405.1 Sphingomonas sp.
CCGGGCCTTGTCGAGGCAACGACATCTGCTTTCAGGGAAGCTTTTGGTTCCGCCCCGGAAATCGTTGCATTTGCGCCGGGCCGGGTAAACCTGATCGGCGAGCACACTGACTACAACGACGGCTTTGCACTTCCCTGTGCCCTTTCGTTTGGGACGGTTGTTGCCATGGGGGCAAGATCGGACAACCGCATACGGGCGCGCGCACTCGACCTCGGCAATCGGCCCGCGGACTTTTCGACTGAGGGGCACATTGCTCGCCTAGAGGATGGGAACTGGGAAAATCATATCCGCGGCGTCACTGCGGGCATGCCCCAGTTCGGCTTGCCGGTTGGCGGTGCAAACCTCGTTATTTCGGGCGATGTTCCGCAAGGTGCCGGGCTTTCGTCCTCGGCCTCGCTTGGCGTAGCGACTGCCCTAGGGTTGGCGGCCCTTGCTGGTGATTCTGCACCCGACCCACTCGCGATTGCACGCGTGGCGCAGTGGTCCGAGCATCACTATGTAGACTGCGCCTGCGGGTTGATGGACCAACTTGCTTCCGCTGTTGGTGCACATGGCAAGGCTTTGCTGATCGATTGCCGCACCCTGACGTCAAGTCCCGTCGACTTTCCAACTGGAACGGCGATCATGATCGTGCATTCGGGCGTTACACGCGGCCTTGTTGATAGTGCTTACAATAAACGCCGAGAGCAATGTGCCGCTGCGGCGACACATTATGGTGTCACTGCATTGCGTGATGTTAATCGCACTATGCTCGAGGCTCACCGCGGCAATCTGGACGATGCGGTTTACCGGCGGGCCCGTCATGTTGTCACCGAGAATGATCGGACGCTGCTAGCGGCCGAAGCGCTAACGCGCGGCGACCTCGTCAGTCTTGGCACTGCCATGCGCGGATCGCACACCTCTTTGCGCGATGACTTTGAAGTCAGTGTGCCGGCGATCGATGCCCTGGTCGAATGCCTGAATCACGCTATCGGACCAGAAGGGGGTGCGCGCATGACCGGCGGCGGCTTCGGTGGTTGTGTGGTTGCCGTTTTGCCCGAGAGCAAGGTGGAGGCAGTGAAGGCGGCGCTGAGCGGCTACTGGGCCCGTCAGGATATGGCGGCCCAAATGTCGCTGGTTGTCGCGCCGAAACAGGGCGCACATCTTATCAGGAGCTGAGGTAGAGAACATTGCGCATTTGTCACGCCTCTCTCCACTCCCCCAGCACGCCCAGCGCCGATTCTCTATTGTTGAATGTTGCAATATAGGGAGAGGATCCCGCAAAATATAGCAAATAACTAACATATATGGTCTTTTGTTCGACCCCTATTGACTAGTCGTCCATTCATATTACACGATCCGTCAACAACTAAGGGGAGGATAGCATGTCGAAGACCCTCAAGCGGGCAGGTGTGTCGGTGCTGGCAACATATTGGGTTGCGCTGGCAACGCCCGTGTTTGCGCAGACTGCGTCGGACGAATCGGCCGACGACCGTGACACGATTGTCGTCACAGCCCAGAAAAAGGCCGAAAACCTTCAGGACGTGCCAATCGCTATCACGGCACTCAACGCGGCAGCGATTGAGGCCTCAAAGATCGAGGACAGCAAGGATCTTCAGTTCAACGCCCCGAACGTGACCCTTTCAGCCAATCGCAACCTGACGGTTCGCGGAGTCGGGTCGCAGTCCTTTGGCGGCACGGGCGATACCAACATTGGTGTGCTCGTAAATGGTGTCTTCCTCCAATCGGGTAGCAGCTTTGGCGACTTCTTTGACATGGAACGGATCGAAGTTCTGCGCGGCCCGCAGGGAACCCTGTTCGGGCGCAATACAACCGGCGGCGCGATCAGCCTTGTCACCCGCCGCCCGACCAATGATTTTGAAGGCTATGTCGAACTGCAAGGCGAAAGTCCGCGTGGTATCCGGGCGAATGCGGCAATTAATATTCCGCTGGCACCGGGCCTCAGTCAACGCTTTGCGGCAAATATCATCAACCGCGACGGCTATACGAATAATCTTCTCGATGGCTCGAAAGTCGATGGGCGCAACCAATACACGCTGCGCTCTAGCACCCGCCTGGAACCATCGGATTCAACCAAAATCGACCTGACCCTGACCTATTTCCACGAAAACTCAGATCGTCAGAATGCAGCAAAATCACTTTGTACGCCGGACCCGGCGTTTGGCTGCTCGCCCAATTCGGCAACCACGGGTTTCCCGACCGCTAACTTCCTGATCGACAGCTTCCTGATCCCTGGCATTGCGCGGGCGGGAACTTTCACGGCAAATCCCACGAACCTGCGCGACGTCAACATCGATGTGAAACCATTCCAGAAGGCCAAGGATTTCCTGGCCACGCTCGAGATCAGTCAGGAGCTGGGGAAAATCACCCTGACGTCTGTCACCGGCTTGCGCGACGGCAACAACAGCAGCGAGCGCGATTTTGATCAGGGCTATCGCCCTAATGCGTTCAACCCCGGCACCTTCGGCGCAAGGGTGGTCCCCGACGCAGGCAATGGGAATGGTGTGCTTACCTACCTGCTATCTGGTCGGCCTGTCACGACGACCGACTATCGCACGTCGCAGACGGGCGGTGGCTCGCAGAAACAGTTCAGTCAGGAACTGCGCATGGCGTCGCGCTTTGACGGTGCCTTCAACTTCATCCTCGGCGGATTTTACCTTAATGCGCGCGGGTCGGGATATGTGGACACCTGGACACCCGCTAATCTACTTCGCGGGGCCGTCTCCAAGTTCGACACGCGGCTTGGCCAGGTCAAATCCTACGCTGTGTTTGGCGAAGCCTATGTCAATCTTGCCGACACCGTGAAACTGACCGGAGGGCTCCGCTATACCCACGACAAGAAGCACATCGAAACTGCTTCGGGGACGTTTGTGCTGAACCCCTATTTCATCGGCGATGCGAAATTCAACAAGGTAACAGGTCGCGCCGTCATAAGCTGGAATCCCGAGGTGTCCTATACGCAGGATACAAATGTGTATCTTTCGTTTTCACGCGGGTTCAAATCGGGCGGCTTCAATCCCGGCAACAACACCATCCCGGTATTCGATTCCGAAGTCATCGACGCCTATGAATTCGGCATGAAGAATACGTTCCGAAACAATTTGGGGCGACTTAACCTAGCCGTTTTCAACTATGAGTATTCAAACCTAATCGTCGGCAACCTCGTCGGTACGGCTGTAGCGAACGTCAACATTCCCAAATCGCGTGTTCGCGGTTTCGAAGCCGAGCTTGTGCTGACGCCGACCGATCCGCTTCGTTTCGAAGCATCCCTTGGGACTCTCGACGCGTCTATCCGCAGCAATTTTCGGTCGTCAGACCCCTCACGCGGGAGCGCCCTGTTCCAGATCCAGGGGAATAAACTTCCAAACGCGCCACGGCGGACCCTAAAGCTTGCTGCTGAATATACGATCGATGCGAGCAATGAATGGACCGTTCGCCCGCGGGTCGATTTCTATTCACAATCGGGATTCTACTCACGGGAATTCAACGTCCCGGCTGATCGTGTGGGAAGTTGGTCGCAGCTCGATGCATCGGTCAGAGTCGCGCGCGGAGACGGAGACTGGAGCGTGACTGCTTTTGTCAAAAATCTGACCGACGAGGACAGCATCACTTTCCTCGAAGCGAACTCCAACCTTGTCGGCAGCTTCCGCAGCGCATTCCTGCTCGATCCCCGCACCTTCGGTGTCAGCGTCCGCGTCGGGTTTCGTTGAGCGCTGATCGAAGCACCGGTTTGACGGCCTCTCCCACTGGCAGGCGAAGGACCAAAGCTTCGCCTGCCCTTTTTTGGAATTGTCACGGGGTTACGTATCGCATGTCCATAACGGCACGTTCTTTGTCTTTTGCCATCGCTGTATTGCTGGCGTCGTGGGTGCCGAGCGCCACGGCCGAGGCACAGCAAGCGAACGTATTGCCTCGGTCGGCGGAAATGCCCGAATTGTCCGGCCCCGGGCAATTTGGCGTGGGCACCGAGTTCCACGAAATCGTGGCAGGTACCCGGAACATCGGCTTGCGCGTCTGGTATCCTGCCATCGTGCCAAATTCGGCGACCCGGGTAACTTATCGTCACACTCGTGCCGTGCCCAACCAACGGGCGCTGCACGTTACCGAGCCCGGCATCGCGGTCGCCGAAGCCAGGCCCGATACGAGTGCCGAATTCCCTCTCGTTCTGCTGTCGCATGGCTATGGTGGTTGGGCCGAGCATATGAGTCGGCTTGGGGAAGTGCTGGCCTCAAAAGGCTATATTGTCGCCTCGATCGATCATCGCGACCCACCGTTTCATGATGGCGCATCGTTCGCCATGTCGTTTGGCTCGGTGCTGCTCAACCGCGCCGCAGACCAGCAACTAGTGTTGCGTGAATTGCTGGCGCGCAAGCGGCTTGCTCCCGCTATCGCGGCACAGCTTGACACCGCATCTGTCGGTCTCATCGGATTTTCGATGGGCGGTTACGGCGCGCTGACGACGGCAGGTGTGCCGATCGATCAAGCTGCGCTGGCCTATGCGCTTATGCCGCTTGCGATGCGGGCGGCTCTACCATCCCCCGATCCAGCGCTGGCATCGCGCATCAAGGCGGTAGTCGCGCTTGCGCCCTGGGGTGCCCAGCCGGGTGCCGCCGTGTGGCAGAGCGCCGATCTTGCTCGATTGCAGACGCCGTTGCTGCTGGTCGACGGCGACCGCGACGATGTGGTGGACTTCAAGGGCGGGGTGCAGCGCTTATTCGCCAATATCCGCAACTCTGATCGGTATCTGCTTGTCTATCGTGAAGCCGCCCACAATATCGCCGGTAACCCCGTGACGCTTCCGTCCGATGCCGACTTTTCGGCGGTCGAGTCAGTTTCTGATCCGGTGTGGCGCAAGGAGCGGATCGAAGCGATCAACGCGCATTTTATTTCCGCCTTTCTCGACGTCCATCTGAAAGGCGATATCGCCAAACGGTCATTTCTTAATGTGCCGACGCCGGTGGCCAACGATGGCCAGTGGCCAAGCGCGTTTGGCCAGCAGTGGGGCGGCATGGTCGCTGGAGACAAGGAGCCAGGTTATTGGCGCGGTTTTCAGCGGCGCTGGGCAAGAGGACTGGAAATGCATCACAAGGCGGCAGGCGAATGACTCCGAAGCACAAAATTTTCGATCTCGAGGGCCATGTCGCAATGGTAACCGGTGGTAACGGTGGGTTGGGGCTAGCCATGGCGAGGGGGCTTGTTCGCGCAGGCGCCAGCGTAGCGGTGTGGGGACGAAGTGAGGCGAAGAATGCGGCGGCTGTTGCCGAACTCCAACAGCTTGGCGGCACCGCACAAAGTTTCACGGCGGATGTGACTGATCCGACCTCAACCGCAGCAGCATTTGAACAGACTATTGCTGCTTTCGGTCACATCGACAGCTGCTTTGCCAACACGGGTGGGTCCGGTGCGCGCGGCCCCTTTGTGGACCTGGATCGTGATGACTGGACGGCGACCAACGACCTCAACGTGATGAGTGTCATCGACACATTCCAGCTTGCAACACGGCACTGGCTCGAACGAGAGGCGCCGGGGAAACTCGTCGTCACATCATCGGTTGCGGCGCTGCTTGGCCTGCCAAACTCTGCCGGATATTGCATGACGAAGGCCGCTGTTACCGGACTGGTGCGATCATTGGCGATCGAACTCGGACGCAGCGGGATTCAGGTAAATGCGATCCTCCCCGGCTTTATCGAGACCGAAATGTCACTCAATACCCCGCAGGCCTTTCAGGATGCGTGTCGGCGCAGATCGGCCTCAGGCGTGATCGGCAAGCTCGAGGATATGGAAGGCATCGCTGTCTATCTCGCGTCGCAGCAGAGCAATTTCATGACCGGTCAGTCGCTGGTCCTCGACGGCGGTCATTCGATCTTTCCGATGTAGCCCAAACAGCGGGCAAGGATAATGGAGCAGATGCCACTATGACTGCAGCCGTTCATCAAGAAGACAAGCCGATCGGGCTGGCTCGGATCATTGCATTCGGATCGGTGCAATTGCCGCTGGGCACCATCGGGTTGCCAATCGCCATTTACCTTGCGCCGCTTTATTCGGGACAGTTGAATCTTAGCTTGCAGATGATTGGGCTTGCCCTGATCTTTGCGCGATTATCCGATTTTATCATCGATCCCGTTATCGGCGTGCTCACTGACCGCTGGCGGCCTACGATCGGGCGGCGGCGGGTTTGGCTGATTTTCGGGACTCTGGCGATGATGGCGGGTGTGTACCTGTTGTTCAGACCTGCTCCGGGCGTCGGTATCGTCTATTTCACGCTGGCGGTCTCCCTGGTCTATTTCGGTTTCACATTGATTCAGCTTCCCTACAATGCTTGGGCGGCAGAGTTGTCATCGGATTACCACCTGCGTACGCGGATCAGTTCGGTTTCCCAGTTCTTCAGCATCATGGGACTGATCGTTTCGACACTGATCCCGGCGTGGGTATTGTCGCAACCCGGTGCCACGAGCGGCGCGGTGATGGCGGCAATCAGCCTGTTCGTTTTCGCGACGCTTCCGCTGTGTGCGGCAGCAGCCTTCTTCCTCGTGCCCGAACCCGAAGTGCCAATCCGCAAGGCGCCCTTCGACGTTCGAGCTGCCTTTCGGATGCTGACTTCGAACAGTGCCTTCCTCCGGGTCACGTTCGTCGTACTTATCGCAACCATTGGCGAAGTGTTCCGGCAAACGATCACAGTCTTTTTTGCGCGCGATGTTGTGGGCGTCACCAATATCGGGATCGTCTATTTTCTCTATTTCGCCACGGCATTGGCGCTGGTTCCCTTTTGGGTCTGGCTTGCAAAGCGCATCGAAAAGCATCGCGCACTTACACTCGCGCTCGTTATAGTGGCGCTGACAAACGCCCTGATGTTCTTTGTTCCCAAAGGCGGTACGATCCTCTTCACAGCGCTCTTCGTGTTCAAGGGTGCTTGCTATGGAGGCGTGCTGATGCTGCCCAATGCAATGGTCGCGGATACGGTCGACATCGACACAGCCCAGACACTTGACCGCCAGCAGGGACTGTTTTTCGCCGCCATCGCGATGGTGCAGAAAATGGGCTTTGCGCTGGGGTCGGGCCTGCCGCTGCTGATATTGGGGGGTGTGGGCTATGTTTCCGCCGGTGAAAGCCGCGCAGAACCGCTGCTTGCCCTGACGATCAGCTATAGCATTATTCCCGCAGTGCTGGTCCTGATTGCCGCCTTTATGGCCTGGCGCTACAGCCTGACCGCAGCGCGGCACCGTGCCATCCGCGCGGAAATCGACGCGCGGACCGCGGCGGCAAAGACCGAGGCGGCCTGACGTGATCACCGGCCTTCATCATGTCGCTCTTTCGGTCCGTGACCTTGACGGGGAAATTGCCTTTTACACAAATGAACAGGCCTTCACATTGGCGCGTCGTTTCGAGTTGGCCGATACCGCGGACAATCGCGCGATGTTGCAAGTCGACAATGCGGCGGCGCGGGTTGCCTTCCTTCGGGGAACGCTGGGCTGCCTCGAGCTGTTCGCGTTTGAATGCGCTGCAGCCCAAGTCGCTCCAGAACGCGAAGTCTATTCGGCCGGGCTCCGTCATCTTTGCTTGCAAACCGCCATTTCGGACGATCTGTATGACGGTTTGCTGGCGGCTGGTGCCACGGCCCATGCCCGCCCGGCGGGGCTCGGAACCGGGAACAGTTATGTGTATATTCGCGATCCCGAAGGCAATCTGATCGAGCTTGAAGGAACGCCTTGGGCACCCGCTGAGGCGTCGCGGCCTTGGTTCGCCCATATGGCCCTTGTGACGCCCGACATCGACGCGCTGACGCGCTTCTACGCCATGCTGACCGGAGTCGATATTCACCGGCGGGGAAAATTTGGCCCGGATGACAAGTTCGATGTCGTCGCGGGCATTGCCGGTGTCCGGTTTGAGGGAGCCTGGTCGCGCCTTGCCAATGTCGAACTAGAGTTTTGGCAATACGAGCATCCAGCCACGATGCCCGTGCAGCGGCGTAACGCTGCCGCGCCGGGCTGGAGCCATTTGTGCTTCGAGAGCAATTCCATTGCCGCAGACTATGCCAGACTGAATGCACAAGGTGTCGAACTGCATGGTCCCCCGCATGAGTTCGGCAATGCGCTGGTCTTCTTCGGTCGCGATCCGGACGGTAATATTTTCGAAGTGTTTCAACCCGGCAACGCTGCCACGGTAACAGTTTTAGCAATGCTAACCGAACCGCAGGGTAATATTGTGGATGCCGCTCGCATTGCCCACCGCAATGGTCTGTCCGCACAGATACAGGCCATATGAGCTTGCAAAGCCGATATATCAGCGCGA
>JAYUYR010000352.1:0-3260 GCA_043752405.1 Sphingomonas sp.
TTTCGTCTGCATAATGCGCCGCGACGCGATCAGCCCCATGTCGAGCAGGAACAGACACAAGATACCGCGATAACCGCCATCGAACACCGGCTTGATCGGCGCAAACCCGTCTTTCCCCGCAACCAGGCCGATCAGGAAACTACCGACCAGCAATACGACCGAGGCATTGAACAGGACTTCATGCCACAACCTGCCGCCAGCTTTGTCGCTCTGGCCACGTCGCGCAAGGAACAGGCCCGAGATGATGGCTGGCGTTTCCATTAACGCGAGCACAGCAACCATAAATCCGGCGGCGGGCAAACCAATGCCCGCCAGCATCTGTTCCGCAGTCACGAACGTCACGAGGCTGACCGACCCATAATGTGCCGCCACCGCTGCAGCATCGATCCGCGACAGGCCGCCGAATGACCGCAACAGCGCAAAGGCGGGGAGGGGGAGCAGGAAGCTCAGCACCATGCCCGTTGCGGCAGCCGCACCCAATGTTGCCGTGAACCCGGATTCGGCAACCGACACCCCGCCTTTCAGGCCAATCGCCGCCATAAGGTAGAGCGCCATCCCCTTGGCCAATGCCTCCGGCACTGCGAGATCGGACCGCACGATGCCCGCCAAGAGCCCCAAAGCAAAAAATAAGATGATTGGAGACGTCAACGTTTCAATGATCATGATACGTACCCCATTACCGCGGCGTTAGCGGGGGGGCGTCCGGTTGGCAAACAGGACGGTCGTCGCTATTTGCTAGGGCATGAGCGAAGCTGATCCCGTAACCCTGCCTTCTGTCCGCCCGCGCAAGCCCGACTGGATTCGTGTCAAAGCGCCGACCTCGGTCGGGTTTGCCGAAACCAAAGCGCTGATGCGTCGGCTCAATCTTTCGACCGTGTGCGAAGAGGCGGCGTGCCCGAACATCGGCGAATGCTGGACCAAGAAGCACGCGACGGTGATGATCCTCGGCGATACCTGCACCCGCGCCTGTGCCTTCTGTAATGTGAAGACGGGGATGCCGCGCGCAGTCGATCCGCTGGAGCCCCAGCACACTGCCGATGCGGCCGCCGAACTTGGGCTTGAGCATATCGTCGTCACGTCGGTCGACCGCGACGACTTACCCGATGGCGGCGCCTCGCAATTCGTCAAGCTGATCGAGGCGCTGCGCCGCACCACGCCGAACACGACCATCGAAATCCTCACCCCGGATTTCAGAAACAAGAGCCAAGCCGCAGTGGAGTCCATCGTCGCCGCGCGGCCCGACGTTTACAACCACAATCTCGAAACCGTGCCGCGCCTCTATCCCACGATCCGCCCCGGCGCGCGCTATTATGCGTCGCTGCGCCTGCTCGAAAGCGTCAAGCGCCACGATCCGACGATTTTCACCAAATCGGGGATGATGATGGGCCTGGGCGAGGAGCGGATGGAAGTGCATCAGGTGATGGACGACATGCGCAGCGCCGATGTCGATTTCCTGACGCTGGGCCAATATCTGCAACCGACGCCGCGCCATGCCAAGGTGATCGATTTCGTCACGCCTGCGACGTTTGATGCCTATGCCGGCATCGCCCGCGCCAAGGGCTTCCTTCTTGTCGCATCCTCCCCGCTGACGCGGTCAAGCTACCATGCGGGCGACGATTTCAAAAAGCTTCGTGCGGCGCGCGAGGCGAAGTTGGCGAGCGTCTGATGCCCGGCCACCGCGAAAAGCGCTTTCTGCCCTACAGCGCCGAACAGATGTTCGATCTGGTCGCCGATGTCGGTCGCTATGCCGAATTCCTGCCTTGGGTCACCGCCGTCCGTGTGAGGTCGAATTGCGACACCGAAATGGTCGCCGATCTGATCGTCGGTTTCCGCAGTTTGCGGGAACGCTTTACCAGCCGCGTCGGCAAAGCGCGCGCAACCCGGATTACGGTCGATTACATCGATGGCCCGTTGAAATTCCTGCGCAACGAATGGCAATTCGAACCCGCACCCGGCGGTTGCACGATCGATTTTTCAGTTGAATTCGCGTTCAAAAATCGCGTGTTCGAAGCCATTGCGGGGCAGATGTTCGATGCCGCACTGCGCAAAATGATCAACGCTTTCGAAGCGCGAGCCGATGCGCTCTATGCCTCGCCCCAAACTCAATCAGGGTCGGGCATCAGCAGTTCGAGCGCAATCAACGCTGCCTGAAGCCGTACTCCGCCGCGACCATTATTGTTGATATATTGTTTGTCGGCATGGACGTTTTCCGGTTTCTGCCCCCGAACAGCTCGCGCGAACACGACCGTGCCAACGGGTTTTTTATCGCTCCCGCCATCGGGGCCCGCTATACCTGTAATTGCCACAGCGACATCGGCGTCGCTGCGGTTCAGCATCCCTTGCGCCATTGCCCAAGCCGTCGCGACGGAAACGGCACCGAACGTCTCGATGATTTCATTGCCGACGCCCAGGTGCGCGATTTTTGCTGAATTTGCATAGGATACGACGCTCGCCGTAAACACATCCGACGCGCCCGGATGTTCGGTCAGCGCCGCAGCGACCAGCCCGCCGGTGCAGCTTTCGGCCAGCGCGATTGTCCGTCCCACGGCACGGTTGGCATCGATCACACGCTTGGCCGCTACGACCAGTTCGGTGGGTAAAAGAGTGTCGACGCGCGCTACGTCGTCAGGCTTGGAATCGATCACATATCCTCCGCGACACGAACCGTTGCGATGGCTTGTGCCGCAATACCTTCGCTGCGTCCGGTAAAGCCCAGACGCTCGGTGGTCGTTGCCTTAACACTAACGCGCGCCACCGGAACCTGCAAGATTTCGGCGATCCGCGCGCGCATGGCGTCCCGAAACGGGCCGATCTTCGGGGCTTCGCAAATGATCGTGAGGTCGACAAAATCAATGACTCCGCCGCGCGCCGCGACCAGCCCGCGCGCATGGTCCAGGAACCGGTCGGACGACGCGCCACGCCACTGCGCATCGCTCGGCGGAAAGTGGGTGCCGATGTCGCCAGCACAGATACAGCCGAGCACGGCGTCGGTAATCGCGTGAAGCGCCACATCGGCGTCCGAATGGCCGCTCAAGCCCTTGTCGTGCGGAATGCGAACCCCGCCCAGCCAAAGCGCCTCACCCGCCTCGAGCCGGTGGACATCGAAACCGCTGGCACAGCGGCTGACCAGCAATCGCTTGGTGGCCGCCGCAAAATCCGCCGCAAGCGTGATCTTCTCAAGCATCATGTCTCCCTCGACCGTCGCTACCGTGAACCCCGCTGCCCGTGCCACCTGAGCATCGTCGGTCGCAGGCGGGCCC
>JAYUYR010000353.1:0-3257 GCA_043752405.1 Sphingomonas sp.
GTAGTTGCTAATCTCCTCGTCCTCGGAAAACCCCTCAAGCGCTCCCAGCAAATACCGGAACGTATTGCGCAGTTTGCGATACTGGTCTGACACGCCCGACAAAATCTCTTTGCCGATCCGGTGATCTTCGGTGAAATCGACCGACAGCGCCCACAGCCGCAGGATGTCCGCGCCGCTTTCCTTCATCAAATCCAATGGATTGATCGTGTTGCCGAGCGATTTGGACATCTTCATGCCCTTCGCATCCATCGTGAAGCCGTGCGTCAGCACCGCCTTGTATGGCGCCCGCCCGCGGGTGCCGCAGGATTCCAAGAGCGACGACTGGAACCAGCCGCGATGCTGGTCCGACCCTTCGAGATAGAGATCGGCAGGTGCTTGCAAGTCGGGCCATTTGCCTGATTCGAGGACGAAGACGTGCGTGCAGCCCGAATCGAACCAGACGTCGAGGATGTCGGTCTGGCGTTCGTAATCGGCGGCGCTGTAGGCGTCGCCGAGAAAGCCTTGCGCTGCCTCGTCGGTCCACGCGTCGACGCCCTTTTCGCGCACGGCGGCGACAATGCGAGCGTTGACTGCGGGGTCGTTGAGATATTGCCCCGTCTTGCGGTCGACGAACAAAGTGATTGGCACGCCCCACGCCCGCTGTCGGCTGATCACCCAGTCGGGCCGCCCCTCGACCATGGCGGTAATGCGGTTCTGGCCCTTTTCGGGGATCCAGCGGGTGTCTTTGATTGCCTTCAGCGCGGTTTCGCGCAGCCCGCCTGCTTCGCCCATGGGGATAAACCACTGCGGCGTTGCGCGGAAGATGAGTTTGGCTTTCGACCGCCACGAATGCGGATAGCTGTGCTTGTAGTCCGCACTCGCCGCGAGCAGTGCGCGGCTTTCGCGCAGGTCCGAACAGATCGGGCCATCAGGCGCGTTGAATTTGGCGTTGATCACAGAGCCTTGCCCGCCGAGCCACGCCCAGTCGGCGCGGTATTTCCCGTCGCCCTCGATTGCGAAGACGGGATCGATACCGTTGGCCTTGCACAGGTCGAAATCGTCCTCGCCGTGATCGGGCGCCATATGGACGAGGCCAGTGCCCTGTTCGGTCGTAACGAAGTTGCCGGGCAGAAACGGGCGGGGTTTGGCAAAGAACCCGCCGAGATGGTGCATCGGGTGGCGGGCAATGGTTCCGGCGAGTTGTTTGCCCATCCACCAGCTATCGCGATCTGGATCACCCGGGCTTTCCAATGTCCGGCCTAGCCGCTTTTCGAGGGTTTCGAATAGCGCGGACGACATGAGGTATCGCCGTTCGCCATCATGCAACAAGACGTAGGGCACCTCCGGCCCGTACGCGATCGCCTGATTGACCGGTATCGTCCACGGCGTCGTCGTCCAGATCACCGCATGCGCGCCTACCAATTCGGGGATCGGCGACTCCACGATCTCGAACGCCACGTCGATCTGCGTCGAGACGATGTCCTCATATTCGACCTCGGCCTCGGCAAGTGCGGTCTTTTCGACCGGCGACCACATTACCGGCTTTGCGCCGCGATAGAGTTGGCCGCTTTCCGCAAATTTCATCAGTTCGGACACGATCGTCGCTTCGGCGGCGAAATCCATCGTCAGATAGGGGTGGTCCCAGTCGCCATTGATGCCCAGCCGCTTCAGTTGTTCGCGCTGCACGTCGACCCAGCCTTGCGCATAGGCGCGGCATTCGGCCCTAAACTCGGCCGCGGGCACTTCGTCCTTGTTGAGCTTCTTCTTGCGATACGCCTCCTCGACCTTCCATTCGATCGGCAGGCCGTGGCAGTCCCAACCGGGCACATAAGGCGCGTCCTTGCCAAGCAGGCTCTGCGTGCGCACCACCATGTCCTTCAGTATATGATTGAGCGCATGGCCGATGTGCATGTCGCCATTGGCATAGGGTGGACCGTCGTGGAGGATGAACTTCTCCCGACCGCTGCGCGCCGCCCGCAGCTTTTCGTAAAGCCGCGCATCCTGCCATTTCGCCAAGATAAGCGGCTCCTTCGCGGGGAGCCCGGCTTTCATGGGAAAATCGGTCTTCGGCAGGAAGACGGTGTCTCGGTAATCGCGCTGGGTATCGGTCATGTCACCGCGCGCTTAGGATAGCCTTCGCCTCGGCGCAATCGCGGTCCATCTGTGTCTTGAGCCCGTCGAGGCTGTCGAACTTTGCTTCGGCGCGGATAAATGCGTGGAGTTCGACTCCGATCACCTGCCCGTACAAGTCTTCGTCAAAATCGAAGAAATAGGGTTCGAGCAATTCCTTGGGCGGATCGAAGCTCGGACGGATGCCGAGATTGGCTGCGCCATCGAGCACACGCCCGTCGCCCAGCCGACCGCGCACGGCATAGATCCCATATTGGGGCCGCAAGTAGCTCCCCATGTCGATGTTCGCTGTGGGATAACCGATGGTGCGCCCCACCTTGTCGCCATGCTGGACCACGCCTTCGATGGCAAAAGGGCGGGTGAGCAGGCGCGTTGCCGTCGCACAATCGCCCGATTGCAGCGCCTCCCGAATGCGGCTTGACGAAATGACCTCTCCGCCCTCGCTGACCGGGCCGACCGTTTCGACAGTCAGACCATGCGCGCCGCCGATCTCGGCCAGCACTGCCGTATTGCCGCCGCGACCCTTGCCGAACGTAAAGTCCTCACCCGTCACCACACCCGTCGCGCCCGCGCGCTCGATCAGCCGGACGGTGATGAAATCGCTTGCGGTTACACCGGCCAGTTCGGCATCGAATTTGTACACGAGCATCGCATTCGCCCCCGCTGCCGCGAACAAGCGCTGCCGCTGGTCAAGGCTGGTCAGGCGAAACGGCGGCGCATCAGGGCGGAAATGGCGGATTGGGTGCGGATCGAATGTTGCCACGATAACGGGAACGCCACGCGCCTTTGCCAGCGCCACCGCGCGCCCGACGACGGCCTGATGCCCCCGATGAAACCCGTCGAAATTGCCGAGCGCGATGATCCCGCCGCGTAAAGCCCCTTCGACCGTCTCTCCCCCGTTCAAACGCTGCATCGGCTGGCTATATGGCGGGGTCAGCGCGGCGGCAATGTGCTGGCCAGGACGCGCAACACATTCCCGCCCATAACTTTGGCGATGTCGGCATCGCTGAACCCTGCGTCGATCAGTCCTTGCGTGATCGCATCGAGCCGCGTGGTGTCAAACCGCGTCTGCACCGCGCCGTCGAAATCGCTGCCGAGGCCGACATGGTCGATGCCGACGAGGTTGCGGACGTGCGCGATGGCCTTGA
>JAYUYR010000354.1:0-8270 GCA_043752405.1 Sphingomonas sp.
TGCACCGACGACGAGCAACAGGCCGAACGTCGATACGACCATGCCCAGATTGTTCGACCGTTTAAGCGTTGCATCGGCAACCACGCCGCGTCGCGCCAGTGTGTCGCGTTCGCTCGAAATTACCGCCTCGAGCAGGCGATCGATATCGCCCAGGCTCTGCGATTTACCGGCGAGATAATATTTTGACAAAGCGGCAGGATTCTGGCCATAATTGGTGCGCAGAGCGATGGCCGATAGTTCCTTGCCGCGCACGTCATAGGCAGTTTGCAACTGTGTAATCAGCGCTTGCGTTATGGGGTCCACGATCATCTTGTCGAGCGCTTCGATCTGTGTACCCGCGCGCCGCCAGTCATCCAGATATTGGCGCCCGAGATCCCTGTCGCCGCTGATCACGAAACGGCCGAGAAAGGCTTCGGCTTTTCCGATACTGGCATCGAGCGAGCGGGCGAGGATCATTGCCTCGTAACTCTGCTTCCGTGAGTCGAGGGCAGTGTCGCGGTCCTTGGTTGCCGCGCCGAGCATGAGGACAAGCGCAAAAATCGTCACGGCACCGGCCAGCGCCATGACAACGCCAAGCGCAAGCTGCCAGCGGGGCTGCCCCTCGATTTCCAAGTCCTTGTCCATGTCGCGCCAGAATACCCCAAAACTGCCGGAATTTGAACCTTGTTAAATCACGCCTGTCACTTTGCCTGCCGTGGCAAAGCGTTCGAGGATCGTGGTAACTTCCTCGCTGGTATGTTCTGCACACAAGGAACAACGCAGTAGCGTCATGTTCGCAGGTGTGGCTGGCGGGCGAGCAAGGTTGACGTAAAGTCCCTCGTCAAGGAGCGCGCTCCACATCATCGCGCCGCGTTCGAGGTCGGGCATGATGACCGCGATAATTGCGCTTTGAGCTTCGGGCGTGCCGAGCTCAAAGCCGAGATCGCGCAGCCCCTGATGCAGGCGCTTGGAATTTTCCCATAGATGCGCGCGCTTGTTGCCCGAATGCATCAGCTTGCGGATCGACGTTGCCGAACAGGCAACGACGGCAGGCGGTAGCGAAGCGGTGAACACATAGGGACGGCAAACGAGGCGCATGATTTCAAACTTCGGATGGTTCGATACGCAAAAGCCACCGACGGTGCCGACTGATTTCGAAAAGGTGCCGATAACGAAGTCGACATCGTCGAGGCACCCTTGCGCTTCGGCAACGCCGCGGCCGTTCTCGCCGAAAAACCCCATCGAATGCGCTTCATCGACGAGGATCATTGCATCGTGTTTTTTGGACACCGCGATCATCTCGGTGAGCGGCGCGATGTCACCCATCATCGAATAGACGCCTTCGAGGATGACGAGCTTGCCTGCCTCGGCGGGAATGCGGCCGAGGCGCTTGTCGAGGTCTTCGACGTCGTTGTGGCGAAAGCGCACTGTTTGCGCATTGCCGAGCGCGCAGCCGTCATAGATCGAAGCATGGCTGTCTGCGTCGAGGACGATGAAATCATCCTTGCCCGCAATCGTCGAGATGATGCCGAGGTTCGCCTGATATCCGGTCGAGAAGACCATCGCATGTTCCATGCCATAGAATTCGCGCAGCGCGTCTTCACATTCCTTATGGCCCTGAAACGTCCCGTTGAGCACGCGGCTACCCGTGGTGCCGGCACCAAATTCGTCGAGCGCGTCCTTGCCTGCCTGGATGACGTCGTCATCGAACGTCATGCCCATGTAGTTGTAGGTGCCGAGCAGGATCGTCTCCTTGCCGTTCACCACTGCCCGCGTCGGCGAGAGTACCTGCTCCATCACCAGCGAGAAGGGATCGCGCACGCCGGTGGCGAGGAGCGTTTCGCGCTGTTCGATCAGCGCATCGAATTTGGAGAAGAGGTCGGTCATGCCTTGAGCTTCTCCACGGCGTCGACCAGTTGTCCGACGGTTTCGATGTCGGCCTGCATGTTCATCGTGATCATGACATCAAATTCGTCTTCGATCGCGGCGACGAAATCCATCACGGTCAGCGAGTCCCATTCGAGATCGCCCATGAACGTCGTGGCGTCGGTAACGGCAACGCCTCTGGTGTTGAAAGGCTCGATCTGCGCCATGATGGCTGCGGTGGTTTGCGTTCGGTCGGTCATGCTGTGTCCTTAAAGCGAATTTTGCGCGTTGGGAAACTCAAAGCCAGCCCGCCGCGCGGTACCAGTCGGCGGTGGCTTTCAGTCCGTCGGGGGTCGGGATTAGCGGCATCCACAGCTCGGGGGCGGGGCGCTTGGCGGGATCGATTGTCCAGTCGGGGTGACAGAAATAGGTCGCGCGGTCGGCAGTAAGCTTGGCTCGAGTGCCTCGGACCAGCCGATCGAGCCGGGCGCCGCCGCGAATGAGTGCGCGGGGGAGGGCAACGGTCGCCGCGCGTTTGCCGACAGCGGTAGCAATGGCGCGGGCATAATCCTTGTGGCTCCATCCGTCAGACACGCCGTCATCGACGTCATAGCTGGTGCGTCCCGGGCCACCGTCGACCAGCGTAACGAGCAGCCGCGCGAGATCGTCGGCGTGGATGAGAGACATACGACCCCGGGGGGGCAGGGGGATGAATCCACGTCTGGCAAACCGGAACAGTTCAAGATTGTCGGTATCGCCGGGCCCATAGATTGCGGGCGGGCGGACAACGACCCAATCGAGGGAAGACCCCATGACGGCGTCTTCGGCGGCGCGCTTGGACGCGCCATACAGCGACAGTTGCGGTTCGCGGGCGCTGAGCGAGGAGACATGAACGAACCGTCCCGAGCCGAACACTTCGGCGGCAGCTACAATATTGACGGTGCCGATTCGATTGCCGATGTCAAAGCCGGTGGCGTCGGGCGCATTGACGACGCCGGCGATGTGCAGAACCGCGTCACAGCCGCTGACCAACGGGATCAAGGTTTCGGGCCGGTCGAGCGCGCCGTCGATCCACGTCACGCCGTCGCGGGCGGGCTGTGGCTTACGCGTGAGCGCCTGCACCGCATGGCCTGCGTCCAGCAATCGGGTGAGGACATGTCCGCCCAGAAAGCCAGTCGCGCCCGTTAGTGCAATGCGCTTCACAGATGCACCATATGATCGCGGTGGACGAGCGCCGAGCGCGGCGCATAACCGAGCGTTCGCGCGATGGCGTCTGATTTCAGTCCGACAATGCGAGCAACTTCCGTTGCATCATATTCGCTAAGGCCCCGCGCTATAACGGTGCCATCCGGTCCGGTAATGTCGATGACATCGCCACGTGCAAAGGTGCCGGTTGCACCTGTTGCTCCGGCGGCGAGCAGGCTGGCTCCCGAAGCCAGAGCCTTGGCCGCGCCCGCATCGACTTTGATCGTGCCGCGCACGGTCAAACGACCCGCGAGCCATGTCTTGCGGCCCTTGGTCTTTACCGACGCTGCGAACAGCGTGCCATGTGCGCCACCGTCTATGCGGCGCAGCGGATGCGCTTCGTGACCCGAAACGATGATGAGGTCAGCACCGCCCGCATTGGCAATGCGCGCTGCTTCGAGCTTCGATGCCATTCCGCCCGATCCCATGCCCGACGATGATCCGGCCTGAACCATGTTGATGATCCTGGCATCGATTCGCGCTACGCGAGGGATGCGCTCGGCCGTTGGATCACGCGTCGGGTCGGCCGTATAGAGGCCATCGACGTCCGAAAGCAGGACAACTGTTTTCGCCCGCGCGGCAGCAGCGATACGCGCCGCAAGCCGGTCGTTATCGCCAAAGCGGATTTCCGCCGTTGCGACCGAATCATTTTCGTTGATGATAGGCACAACGCCAAGCGAGAGAAGCCGATCAAGCGTTGCCACAGCATTCAAGTAGCGCCGCCGGTCCTCCAGATCATCAAGCGTGACAAGCATCTGGGCCGCCGTCAGCCCTTGGTCGGCGAGTAATTCTGCCCACACGCCCGCAAGCGCGATCTGCCCGACAGCGGCAGCGGCCTGTGCGTCTTCGAGGCTCGCCCGCCCACCCTTCGCCAGCCCCAGTCGCCGAGCGCCAAGGGCGATGGCGCCCGACGAAACGATGGCAATTTGCTGCCCTTTCGTAATCCGCAACGCGATGTCGGCGACCAGCGCCGCCAGCCAGTCGCGCCTGACCGCGCCGTCGGCATCGACCAGCAGCGACGAGCCAACCTTGATGATCAAACGGCTAGGGGCGGGCATCGAATATGGCGGCATTAAAAGCCATCAGAGCGGCGACCAGTCGGTTTCCGTGTCGGCGTTCTGCGGGACGGCAATCGACGTCGGAATGGCATCGGACAGGCGATCGAGAACCGCGTCGATACCGGTGCCCGCTGCGCCCGACAGCGGCATAATCTCCGCCTTTGACGCGCGTTTCAATTTGGTCATCAGTTTCTTGACATCGGCGGGGTCGAGCGCGTCGATCTTGTTCAGGCCAATGACTTCGGGCTTGTCGATCAGGCCGGCGCCATAAATGTCCAGCTCGTTGCGCACCGTGCGATACGCATCGACCGGATCGTCACCCGTCGCGTCGACCAGGTGGAGCAGCACGCGGCAGCGTTCGATATGCCCCAAAAACCGGTCGCCGATCCCTGCACCATCCGCAGCACCTTCGATCAAGCCGGGGATGTCAGCGACGACGAATTCGCGGTCGTGATGCGTCACCACGCCAAGCTGTGGCCGGACGGTGGTAAAGGGGTAGGCGCCGACCTTTGCCCGCGCGTTGGTCACGGCATTGATAAACGTCGATTTGCCTGCGTTCGGGAGTCCCAGCAGTCCCGCGTCTGCAAGCAGTTTCAGTCGCAGCCAGACCCAAGCTTCTTCGCCGGGCCAGCCGCTGCCATGCTGGCGAGGTGCGCGGTTGGTCGAGGTTTTGTAGGTTGCGTTGCCGCGCCCGCCGTCACCCCCGCGAAGATAGACAATCCGCTCACCGACCTTGGTAAAGTCGGCTAGAACATGCTCCTTGTCCTCGGACAAAACCTGCGTGCCGATGGGGACGCGGATGATCAGGTCATCGCCGCCGGCACCCGTTCGGTTAGACCCTGATCCACCCTTGCCGCGCGGTGCGCGGAAATGCTGTGTGTAGCGAAAATCGATCAGTGTGTTGAGGCCAGGGACGGCTTCAAAGATGATGTCGCCCCCTTTGCCGCCGTTGCCGCCGTCGGGACCGCCATATTCGACGAACTTTTCACGCCGGAACGCGACTGCGCCGGGGCCGCCGGCGCCGGAGGACAGATAGACTTTTGCTTGATCCAGGAAATGCATTGCGGGCCTCTAGCGCAATTGGGGCGCTTTGTCTCTCAGGCTGGTGTCGCGGTAAAGGCGAGGTCGGGGGAGGCCATCAACTGCCGCAACGCAATGTCACGCGCGGCCGTCGCAGGAAGGCCCAAGGCTTCGGCCATCGGCTTACCGAGCAGGGCATCGCCGAGCGCCATGAAGACCAGCGTCAGGGTATGTTCGGCGATCAGCGTTGCATCGCGGTCTTCGGACAGGTCGTTCACGATCTTGTGCAGCGCCGTGAGGATTGGGTCGAGCGCATCCTTGTTCCCCGACATGATCATCCACGTCGCCAGCGCCCCCGCACCCTGTTTGTCGAAAGCAGCAAAGGTCCAGTCGACAATGTGACGCGGGTCGGCTTCGCCACGACGCGCCTTGATGACGGTATCGGCGATGGTCTCGCAGACTTTGGCCGCCAGCATTGCCGCCAGTGCCTTTTGCAACTCAAGCGCCGATCCGAAATGATGCAACAGATTGGCGTGGGTGCGGCCTATCTTTGCCGATACAGCTTTGAGCGTGACTGCCTGCGGGCCGTCGGCTAGAAGGATGTCATAGGCGGCAGCAAGCGCGGCGGCGCGGCTTTCATCGGGTGATAGTCTTTTGCGTTGAGATGCCATGGTCATTTGTTATCTTTAATCGAACGTCGCTGCTTTAGCACCTTTGGTCGCAGAAACATCCGTCGCTTGACATTGGTTCCCGCCGCTGTGCGCAATAGCGACGTGCTTGTTCCTTCTCTTGCAACCGAACGCTTAGTGCTGCGCGCTACCCGGATCGACGATTGGGAGTCCTATGCCGCGATGTGGGCCGATCCGCGCGTGACCGAATTCATCGGCGGCGAACCACGGCCGCGCGATGTCGCGTGGACTAAATTTTGCCAGGGAGCAGGGTTTTGGCCGTTGTTGGGCTATGGATATTGGTCAATCATTGACCGTGACAACAATTATGTCGGCGTCGGCGGATTCGCGCGGCACGAGCGGGGCATTGTAGAATTGGGCACACATCCTGAATGCGGCTGGACATTTGCGCCTGATAGCTGGGGCAGGGGAATCGCCACTGAGGCAATCCGCGGCTGTAGTCGGGTGGGCGGATGCGGCCCTGCGTGTCGAGACGCGGTGCCTCATCTCAAATGGTAACATTGCATCGATCAAGGTGGCGGAACGAAATGGCTATGTCCGGTCCGCCAGCCTTGCCGATGATTCTGCGGTGTTCAGGCGGCCAGCGCAAGCGGGTGCAGATCAAGCGCCAGCGTAACGCAAGGCACGTCGTGACCGCGCGCAGCACTCGGGCAAAGTTCGCTCCCCGTTGCGACAAAACCGAGTTTCTCCAAAACCCGCCCCGATGCAGGATTGTCCGAGAAATGCCCCGAAACCAGCCGTCGGATGCGCAGCGTGTCGCGCGCCATCGCAACAACCGCGTGACCTGCTTCGGTGGCAAAGCCCAGACCCCAATGCGAGGGGACGATCCAGTAACCAAGTTCGAGCTCGCCATCGCGATCGGCAATGCCAATGCCGCCGATTAGGCGCGGGGCACCCATTGTTCGCTGGAAAATCATCAGATCGGCTTCGCCTGCTTTTCGGTCGCGACCAAGATAGGCTTCGGCATCGCCGATTGCGTAGGGCCAGGGCGCACGCGCAAGGTTGAACACCACATGCTCGCGGGCAAAAGCTTCGGTGAGCGCAAGTGCATCTTCGACCCAACCGGGCCGAAGCAGCAATCGTTCGGTACGCACAAACATCACAGTCTCTCCTTAAGCCGCTCTAACCCGTATTGACGACGGGTCCGTGACAGATTTCAGGGAGATACAAAAAAGGGAGTTCGGGGGTGACCCTTACTCCCTACGACCTGCCTTGGCAGATTTACGGGTCACCCGCGAGGTGACCCGTAAATCGGACCACCGGTTATTCGGCTGCCATCATAATGGGGTCAACCGAGACATATTTGCGGCCTTGTTTGCCTTCGTGGAAGGCAACGCGGCCTTCGGCAAGTGCGAACAGGGTGTGATCCTTGCCACAGCCCACGTTGCGGCCCGGCCATACGCGCGTGCCACGCTGGCGGACGATGATATTGCCCGCGAGCGCGTGCTCGCCGCCGAATTTCTTCACACCAAGACGACGTCCCGCCGAATCGCGACCGTTACGTGACGAACCACCTGCTTTTTTATGTGCCATCGTTCGTTACTCCTTGGGTGCTTTAGGCGCAGCGGCCTTCTTGGCCGGAGCCTTTTTTGCAGGCGCCGCTTCAGCCGTCGGTGCAGCTTCAATCTTCGGCGCGGCTGCCTTCTTGGCAGGAGCGGCTTTGACTGGTGCCTCGGCCACGGCTGCCGGAGCAGTCTCGACTTCAGGTGCAGCTACCTTCTTGGGCGCTGCTTTCTTTTCTTCGGTCGCGCCGACGCTGATAATTTTCAGAATCGTGTGCTGTTGGCGATGACCGTTCTTGCGGCGATAATTGTGGCGACGCTTCTTTTTGAAGACGATGACCTTGTCAGCTTTGGCCTGCGCAATAATCTCGGCGGCTACAGTAAGCCCTTTAACAGCGCCTTCGCTGGCAAACAGCACATCGCCGAGCGCGATGCGTGCGCCAGCTTCACCGTCCATACGGTCAACGACGATCTTGTCTCCGGCGGCAACGCGATACTGCTTGCCGCCCGTGCGCACGATTGCGAACATGGGCCTAAACTCTTCTTAAAAACAAAATGGCGCGACAAGCCTAAGCCTCTCGCGGGAAAATGGCCGATAAGCGAGGGGGCAGTGGCTGTCAACCGCTGCAACATGTGGCAACTGCGCAACAGGCCGTCACAAAATTGTCTTTGGCAGGCTGTGTGCAGTTGTGCACTGCGGCAATGCTCCTAACTTGTCTGTACAAGTCAATCAGGGGTAGCAATCATGATTTCCACGCGCGCTGCGATGTACGCTTCGTTTTCTGTCGTTGCCCTGCTCGGTAGCCCGGCCATCGCGCAGACCGCTGATGACTCCGCAAATGCTCCCGACGAAGGGATGGCAATCATCGTTACGGGAACGCGCCGCACTGACCGCACGCTTGCTGATTCGC